>JAQXNU010000266.1 GCA_029098165.1 Clostridiales bacterium | reverse complement strand
GAATTGCTTGAAAACGGTACAAACTATAGTTTATCTACCGATTAATTCTATCTGTTATTTCAGTGATCTAAAAGCATAATCTGTGATTACTATGTCTACTACATTCTAGCAAATACTGGAATATACATCAACAATGTGAATACCATGATTACCATGCAAGTAATGATCACTCCATTTGCTACCGCTAGCGGAATGGAAGGGAACATGATTAAGAATAACAAGCATAGAAACAATGTCGCCGTACAAACTTTTCCAAACCACATTGCTCCGTTTAACTTCTTGCCTTTTTTCAATTTGATCATGCCCATAACTGCCATAAATCCTTCTTTTAACACCATGAGTGCAACTAAGTAATACATGTAATGATAACGACTCATTAAGCAAATTACCAACGCAAAATGAGTCATCTTATCAGCAACTGGATCAAGAAATTTGCCAAATTCCGATACCTGGTTAAACTTTCTAGCGATTTTTCCATCGAAAAAATCAGTAATCGTCGATATTAGAACAAGAGTAGCAACAATATAGTAATCTTGTGTCGATGTCGCCGAAAAGTATAAATACGTAAAAATCGGTATTAATATGATGCGAAAATATCCCATGATATTCGGTATGGTAAAAAACTCTTTCTTGTCAAATTTCATTAAAACACTCCTCTAATCAAGTCCATAAATCTTTGTATACTTTTCTTTTGCATATCGAATAAATGGTTCTGCAGTCAAAGGCTTGTGACAAACTTCTTCGATTACTTCCATTGGCAAACGAGAGCTTCCATACTGATGAATCTTCTCGTTGAGCCACTTCGTAATCGTCTGAATCTCACCTTTAGCTAAAATCTCATCCACTTTTCCAAATTTATCTTGTACTACATCTAGGAACATTCCATCGTAGATGCTTCCAAGAAGATATGCTGGAAAATAACCAAATGCAGCGCCAGACCAGTGAGAATCTTGAAGAACACCCTCGCTATCGGTTGTTGGTGTGATGGATAAATACTTCTGCATCTTCTCATTCCAAGCCTTTGGTAAATCCTTGACTGCAAGTTTACCATTCAATAAATCTCGTTCTAACTCATAACGTAGAATGATATGGAAACAGTAAGTAAGCTCATCTGCATCCACGCGGATTAGGCTGTTTTCAATATGATTAATTTCACGATTAAACTCATCCAATGTAACGTCCTTAAATTGTGGGAAGTCTTCCTGTAATTTATTCATGATTGGCTTCCAGAAATTAATGTTTCGTCCTAAGATATTCTCAAAAAATCGGGACTGACTTTCATGAATCCCCATGAACTGACAGCTAGTCAGTGAAGTATCATCAAATTCTTCGTTGACATTTTGTTCGAAGATTCCATGTCCCCCTTCATGGATAATTGTATAAAAAGCACTCATAAGGTTATTTGGATAATAATGATTGGTAATACGTACATCTTTTGTACTCAAATTCAACGTAAATGGATGCTCGCTTTCTGCAATCGTTCCTCGATTAAAATCAAATCCAATGTACTCTAACAAGATTCGACTCCATTCCTTTTGTTTATTGACATCTGCGTATTCATAAAACTGTGGTACATTCGTTGCTGATTTTGCAACAATTTCTTTTACTAATGGAATCAATTCTCTCTTAATATCGGCAAATACTTCATCGATCACATTTTGAGTCATGCCTTCTTCAAAATCGTCGATTAATGCATCGTAAGTATTCTTGCCTGGATCGGTATATGCTTTCATCTGCTTTACGGACTCAAAAAGCCTTAAACTCATCATATTTTCTCATAATTTTCTCACGTCATTCATGCATCAGAAAGAATTCTAATGCATCTACGCTCTCCTTTCCTAAACGTTAGGTTGATCTAATAACATTAACAACTACAATCTTATGTTATTTCATCCTCTACTCTCTCAACAGAAAAAAATACAATAATCGATCCAATCCAAGCAACGATTGTTCCAATGAGTATCACATTATGTACGCTTGTAACATCTAGCAGTCTGCCATTGATCATACTTGCAAAAACTGAGCTCAATGTAATCGCACTCGTCATAAATGCCTGCCCTTTGACAGCATCCACTTTCTTCAGTAGTTTGCTGACATAAGTAACTGAAACAGGGATTAAGATTGCATAACTTCCGATTTGGAACACCTGTGCGATAAAGAAGACCGGAACCGATGTAGCTGATAATATGATCAAATGTTTGACTGCAAAGGTAATCGCAGCAAATCGGATTAGGGTTCGACAATTATATTTCTTTAATAGTCGATTGACCATAAACATGGCTGGGAATTCTGACATTGCTGCAATGGAATTCGCAATTCCCATTTCTCTACTCGTACCACCAAAACCTTCGATAACTTGAATTGTAAATACAGAAAGCGTTTGATGATTATAAAAGATAAAGAAAACTCCAAGTAACAGTAAGATAAATCTTGGATTTTTCTTCACAAACTCATGAAGGCTTGATGCTTTCTCCTGTTGTTCTCCACCACCAATAGCTAAATTAGCATCACTATGAGACGCATTTTTTGTACAATCTTTAAAGAAGTATACGAACACGGTAAACGCGATTGCAGTCATACAAATACAAATTGGAATCAATATTGTCGTAAAATGTCTTAATAGCAAACCTAAACTTGTCGATAGTGCTGCATAAGCAATGGATCCGATTCCTCTGGCAAAACCATAATTTACGAAAATACCTGATTTCTCATAAGCCATGCTTAATGAATTCATCAATGGTTGGATTACCATTGTGATTGTCGCTATGTAAACCATCAAAATTGATAATAACATAGAATCTGTTGTTATAAACACTAAAACTCCAGCCATCAGAATCATACTTCCGCTGAAACCACTGAGTAATTTACGAAGCTCCAGCTTTTTATGCCGATCTGTAAAACTTGCAACTAAGGGCTGTAAAATGACAGCTAAGATATTCGAGATTGCGATAATCACACCTATTTCCGAATTACTGTAACCGCGATCTAATAGATACACAGAGACATAACTTACGGAAGCACAAGTGGACATCCAGTAACTGCCCTGAATCGCTGAATATTGTCTAGTATAACGACGATTTAACTTTATCTGATCCATAATTCACACCATTTTGGAAACCTTTCCTATGTTGTATATGTATCTTTGCCAGTACATAAATGTACTATTTTTCTCCTGCTTATATTTTATAATTAGTATGTTCTGATGAACACTAGCGAAAACACGAAATAGTATAGTACAAATATCGTGTTTTCGCAATCATAAGACTCACGGTCGACATCTCATTATCTCACATTTTATTTCTTCCCACCATATACTAATAGAAACTCATCATATACAAAGGTTATGCTATGAAATGTCGAATTTCACTCGAACCTGCTGCCGTAAAAGTAGCAGATGATAACTCCAAATGTCCGTTCATCTTTCAGCTTCCTCCTAGTGAAGGCCGTAAAGTTTTAGAACAAGCGCAAAGCTCTCCGATTACGACCTATCCTGTCAATATCTCCTATACCGTAGTAAACACCGGTAAATTCGGCTGTGTTAAAGTATATGCGGTTGTACCAAAACAATGCTGTGAACCACTTAACCTCATTTACTATATCCATGGTGCTGGCTTCTTAAGAAGAAGTTTGCTTTGGAACTTTTTTGCTTGTTTCTTGGTCCTACAGCACAATTTTTTTCTGATTTGGCACAATCCCCACCGTTTTGTGCCAAAACACTTATTTCTTGGACCATAGGCACAAATATTTCGCCTTTCGGCCCAAATCCATCGCCTTATCAATTTTTTAAAAGAAAATCCTCATTTGCGCCAAAAAAGGAAGCATCGCTTATCAATACCCTAATAGCTAAGCAACACTTCCTTCCTATGTAAACGATATTCCTCTATATGTTAACTTTAAAGCCTTTTCTACCGTAATGATAATCCCATCTGTAGATTTAGCCGTACTATTATCTTCGCATTCTGTAAACCTAATTTCGTCTTTGCTACTCTCTGATACTTGTTGACTAGCAGCATCAGACTTATGTGCTGGGCCAATCAAAATTCCAAGCGCCATAATCACGGTACAGATTACAATATACTTCATATGTTTTCTCATACAAAACTCCTCCACACATTCTAGTAATGTTCTTTCTCCGTTTTTGTTATAATATATCCAGAATGTGGCATTTATAAGTCGCAAGTGGTTTAGTTTTGTGTCAAATTAGCTTGTTTTTAATTCATATAATGGTATTTCATCCACGAACTAACAATATCATGAAACGCCTCTGGCTGATCGATCCACACATTATGCCCTGCCCCATGAATTGCCGTATATGTTGATGCAGGATAGCATCTAGATAGCTCAAAAGGATCCTCATACCCGACACTAGTATCCTGCTTTCCAGTGACAAAAAGTACCGGCTTTTGAAATTGTTTGTCTGGATTTTTCTCATATAGGTCATAACTTAAGGAACCATACAACACATGATTCAGATAGTCATTGGTTTTATTTGCTCTCACTGCCGGATATATGTATGTCTTATAATGATTCCAAGCCTCTTTGGTCAGATTCATATGCATTTCATAGAAATCTTCATATTCCTCCTTTGAAAGAGAAGCTAAAAATTCCTTGTCTTCTTTATAGGTCTTGCGTGGTGGCAGTTTTCGTGTTGCACAATCCGTCGCTCCAGCAATCAAAATCATCCCCTTAATCAGTTCTGGATGTTGATGTGCGATGCCACAAGCTAACATGCCTCCAAAAGAATTACCGACCAAAAGCACTTGTTCCGATTTATTGGTCTGTTGCCTTTCACGTATTACCACCTGAATAAATGCAGATAACACTTCGACAATATCATCCCCATTTCTTACAAAGCCTGGCTCTGATTTCCCCATACCAGGTAAATCGATATAATAACGTTGATATGCTTGTGAAGATTCCTTAAAAATTGGATCCATGCATCCAATAAAACAGTTATGGTCTAGAGACCAACCATGAATTAATAAGACTGGTTGGCCCTCTCCATAGATTTCATAGTACAGTTTGGTTGTTTTATATTGATAATATGACATGTGTGTCTTCTTCCTTTCTTCTGTTTATGTTATAATAATAAAGATTTACAAAAAAGAAAAGTACGCACTTTGAAGTAACTAGTTCTAGGAGGGATACCATGCGAAAGTATAGCGATTTTCCATCCTGTCCGATTGCAACATTTACAATGCTCATGGGCAACAAGTGGAAGTTAATGATTATACGAGATTTGATTAATGGGGAAACGTTTTTTGGAGACTTAAAACGAGATCTTACAGGGATTAGCCATAAAGTCTTAACTGAAAATCTTCGGGCACTCGAAGATGATGGGCTGATACATAGAACTGTACATGAAGGAAAGGTCGTTCGTGTTTCTTATGGAATGACCGAATTTGGAATGACCCTTGCTCCGATCTATTCCGCAATCGCTAACTGGGGAACAGAATACAAGAAGCATTTTTATGGACAGGATATATAAACATTCTCTATACATAGTAAATTAGCTATAAAAACCAGCAACAGATAGGAAAGCATTCCTCTTTTGCTGGTTTTTACAACCCTTTTTATTCATTAATTCTTTTTATCAAGCTATTAAATCTCATCCGGCTTCATCTGATTTTCTCCACCGCCTTCACATTCCACGTAAACTCCATCTGGCCCTAATTTACCTTCCAAACGACAATTATGCTCATTACAACGTACATTTTCTCGATAAATGTAATCATTGATTGTATCTACTCGTAAATAGATTCCGAATTCGTTTTTTCAGCTTTCTGTTGTTCTACACATTGATACTTCTGTTTCTGCTGTTCCATTCTCTTTCATAATTGGTTCTACGTCGAATGTTACTTCAAACTTCTTATTCTTTTCTACTTTTTTCTTGTATGCTTCTTCGTATTCTTTTGATATTACAAAAGCAAACTTTCTTAAATCTTCTTCGCTGTTCACTTCTTTTTTAGAATCATCTCTTGTCATCATATAGGTATAGAACTTATTAGAATTAGTATGTTTTTCATCACTAACCATTACTTCCATTAAGTCAGTTCCATAATTGATGCTTGATAATATTTGTTTTCCTTCCTTATTTAAATACTAACTCCTGTTACTTAATATCGCCATTAATCATAACATAATAATACCTTTTATACCATGTTAATATCTCCCATGGCGATACCTACGAAAACAAAGCTTTTTATCCCAGCTTTTGCGAATACACTAATAACTGCAATTCTTCGACAGTTACTGGCTTTCCGTAAAAATCAGAATATGCCTGGATCATTTTCATCTTTCGACTTTTCCAAATCTCCTGAATTTCATCCATCGTATAAAGTCTCGTAGGATCTCCATACATGATCTCCGGTACTTTCACGGGTTCTCCATATGCAATATCCCATCCAGCAAATAACATACGTCTCGTTTCTTTATTCCATTCAAATTCCGATAAAGAAATTGCATTTTGACCAACTTCCCAGCCTTTTTTTGGGAAGTATCTGTCTGCATGATCTCCACTACAAATATCCATAAAGTGCTTTCCCCCAGGTTTAAGCGCTGTTGCAATACAATCAAAGATCTTTAAATTTTCCTCATCAGTCTCCAAATAACCAATGGCTCCATCACCAAGATTTAGTACAATATCGAACTCCTCTTTGAAATACACTTCCCTTAAATCTGCCTGTATAAATTCAGCATTTAATGACTCTTTCCTCGCTGTCTTAATCGCATCCTCAACATATTCTTTGGTAAGATCAACACCGGTCACCTGATAACCAAGCCGTGCGAATTCGAGCGAATGTCTACCATAACCACAAGCAAGATCCAGTATTCGCTCATTACCTTTTAAATTCAACGTCTTAATGATGAATGCGACCTGATCAATCGTATTTTCCGTCCAAGACTGATTTTTAATATCCAATGACCAACCATACTTATACCAATCCGAATTTTTAGCTTTCATTTCAAGCCCTCCTCGTATTATGTTTTTTTCTTGCTATTTTTGTTTCATAATTACAGTATAGAAGTAATAAAAAAAAATAGTAGACTTATAATTCAATATCTGGTATGATGTTAAATAAAGTGTGGTTTACTTTTCCTACTCTTTTTTTATTCTAGCTCATGATCAATCATTGCCCATATTTCATAAAACCAGGTCACATTATCCCTTTCTTTTTCCTCATGGTGCATTCGACCATAAATGATGGAATTGCACTTCATCTGATATCGCTCTTCTGCAAGTTTTACCTGTTGAAATACCAAATGGTATAACTCGCTTCGATCCTTTACCTTAACGAGACCATGAAAACAGCGTTGTTTTCCTAGATAAGTTCCAAGCTTGTCTAATTTCTCATCAATTTCATTGGTCGTCATTCCATAACCATATTGAATGCTACCTTCTTTTCCATATTTACAACGAAATGCTGGAACACAGTTATGAAGTTGTTCAAAGCATCGCTGAATCATTTGACTTTTTTCTTCATTGATTACAAAACGATCTTCTATTTGATTCTCAAAGAAATACATATTATCTGTCATTCCAAGTTCAAATGGTTGATTATCCTCATGAAATTTCTTTATGATATTGCAGGAATATGTAAGATTCGAAATAATGTCTTCGATTACATTCTTTCGATTCTCAAGAAGTTCTTTCTGCCGTTCCAAGATTTGATGTAAATGATCTATGGAATTACCTGAAACCAAATCTATCGCTTCCTCCATTGTAAAATGCATACTTCGATACATCTTATATACAAAGATTTTATTGATATCCTCGTTCGTATAATAACGATATCGATTATGTTCGTTCCTTGTTGATTTTATTATGTTCTTACTTTCAAAAAACCGCAGAGTCTCTGCTGATATTCCTAATATCTTTTGTACTTCTCCGATTCTATATTGCATATTTTCTCCTTTGTATACTATCCATCTACTAAAATATACAATTATTTCGTATCGAACCACGAGAAATTTTACTGGTAATATTTGTTACATCCATGTGGATTGACAGAGCGCGAGGAATAGCGTACCGGAAATATGTGGAACATTAAGATTTTTTTTCAAACAAAACATCCTTCAATCCACAAAAAAGTAACTGTAAAAAATGAATTCTCATTTTTTACAGTCACTCCTTGAATCTTCTTATATATTAGTCTAATTTAACATCTACATCAATCGCATTTTTTACAGCGCTAGCACCAGCAAGACGTCCAGAGTTGTAAGCCCATCCCTGAGCAGCACCTTCGATCGTATGTGCATAGTGATCAGAGTAGATACCAGCAGCATCTGCACCAGCGGCATATAAATTCTTGATTGCAGTATAACCATTTTCAGGATCATTCTTAACTACGTTCATGTTATGGTTGATACGAAGACCACCAACCGTACATAAGTTGTTAGTTGTTACTTTTACTAAGTAGTAAGGACCTTCTGTCATATCATACATATGCTCAGCACGTTTACCGTACATAGAGTCTGTACCAGCTTTCGCATCTGCATTATAACGTTCCATAGTTGCTTTTAAAGTTGCTTCATCCATTCCTGATAACTTAGCTAATTCTTCAAAGCTGTCAGCTTTAACAACATTTACGCCATCAACCATTTCTTCCATGATTGCTGTAAGGTTTGTCCAGCCATGATTCATTGGTGTATATTCCACAAATGGTCCCATGGAGATCTTATCGTACATACCAGCAGCAGCTGCACCTTTCTCTTCCAATGTCTTTAATAAAGATTCATTGTATAAGAACCAAGCGTAGTTACCAGTTGACATCATAATGTTACCACTTAACATACGATCGTAAACCATATCTTCGTTAGCGATACGAGAACCTTGCTGATTTAACCATACGTTCATAGGAATGTAAGCGATGGATGCGGAAGCATGCATCTTATCCATTGGTTCGTATTCGCCTTTGATATTTGCTTTACCATCCACATTAAATGTATGAGCAACCATAGCAGTCATACTTCTAAATGCAGCACCAAGGTCTTTTGCCATGTTAATACCGTCACCAGTGTTAGAATTATAACCAGCAGCATTTACGGATACACCGTTAAGTGCTTCTTTTACCATTTCTTCGTTACCTACGAAACCACCTGTTGCGATGATAACAGATTTTGCGCTGATTTTTAAAGTTGAGCCATCTTTAGCTTTTGCAAGAACACCAGTTACAGCACCTTGATCATCTGTGATCAATTCATAAGCTGGAGTTTCATAATAAATTTGAAGTCCTTTTGTATTCTCTAAGATTGAAGCAAAAGTTGCAGATGTCTTAGTAAAGTCATTGTATTTATGGTAACCGTTTGTTCCCTCTGCATGAGTCTGCTGTACAGCAACTTCCTGCTTATGGAATTCCACACCATGTTCCTGTAACCAGTCTGCTGTTGTAAGGGAAGTATTTAAGAAAGAACGTACAAGATAAGCATCCGCCATCCAATCCATTTCTTCCATGTATTTCTCAAATACATAATCTACATTCACTGGTTCATGACCGATTTCTTCGGAAACCTTACTGTGTGCTGCAAAGAAACCGCCACCATTTGCAGTTGTACCACCTGGTATTGCAGTCTTTTCAAGAAGAATAACTTCTGCACCAGCTTCTGCAGACGTTACAGCAGCGGACATACCAGCACCGCCAGCACCGATAACAACAACATCAGTTGTTAATTCAGTAACTACACCTTCATTTTCTTTCGCAACTGGAGTCTTTAATGCTTCTACATCTGCTCCTGCTTGTTTTAAACAGTCTTCTGCTGCAGTTAATACTGCTGTAGAAGTTACAGTAGCGCCAGTTACTGCATCTAAACCGATGGACTGTTTCTCTACGATCTGGTTAGATAAAGTTTCTGCAGCCTTATCTCCTAAACCAGCTGTCTCAGAAGCTGCATCTACTTTTACGCTTACGATTTCAGTTTCACTTAATTCCATAGTAACAGTTACATCTCCACCATTACCTTTTGCTGTTGCTGTATATGTACCAGCGGTAAATGAATCAGCTTTTCCTTCTTCCTGCTGTTTAACCACTGGAGAAGTTGTCACTTCGTTATTTTTTTCATTTGATTTGTTGGAACATCCACCTAATACACTACAAGCTAAAACAGATGCGCCCAAAAATAATGCTTTCTTTCTCATCTTTTGTCTCCTATCATTTAGAACTTTCTATCATTTTCTTGTAGTATAAAGTCTGTAGTAACTACAGAGTCAAGTGGTATGATTTGACACATCATGATTTCGCATATCAAACTCCTTGATTGGACGTGGTCCACGAATGATATTTCTTACTACATGCATGATTCCTTGGCGATTTGCTTCTATCCTCCACTGAATCAACATAACCTCATCATTAACAATCTCGATGCAACTGACACCTTTGGTATGAATGCCACACCCTGTATTAAAGTATGGGTATTGACCATTCTTTGGAAACTTAAATCGATGAGTATGTCCGCAAATCAACATCTTCTGATTTTTCTCAATCCATTTTGCATAGTTTTTCTCTATCTTATGACGTTTCGATTGATTTTTTGCTGGACTGGCTGGATTTCGAAATCCTACGAGATGCATAAACTTCCAAAAATAACGAAGTGCAAACATAGTAGGTCTCCAAAATTGGTCATTTAAGAAATCTCCTTGATGACCATGAAGAACTAAAATCTCCTGATTGGTCTCACTATGCTTTAATACTAGTGCCTCGATTGGCTTAATCTTTGGAAATAAAGCAACTTGTTTATCCTGATATTCATCATAGAAAGAATAATAGTTACGTCTCACGTAAGCCGGATATTTCATGCAAATATTATGATTCCCGTAAATGATGATCATTCGGTCCTTCTGAAAGAATTTTTTCAATACAGTAAATATATCCGTATGTGCAGTTCTTATATGTTTAAAACTCTTATGCTCCCAAAGTTCATCTCCATCTCCAACTTCAACATACGTATAATCTCTTTCATAATAATAGCGTAATGCACTCACCATTAACGCCTGATTTCGAGCAAATTCATCTGAGATACTATCATCCCCTCGATGTGTATCACTAAAGAAAACAAATTTCGAATTTTTATCAAATATCTTCACGGTCGCTGTCCGATAAGCTTCATTCAATCTTCGATTCGTAAACAAAGTAACTTCTCCTTCACCATATGAACATGTTTCTATCAGTATTTACGATTCTAAGAAATTTATGAACGTGCCAAACAGCGTGTTCTATTCGCTTTCTGAGTTATTTTGTTACATCACCAAACTTTTAATCAGTTTATCCAAAGACTCTTCAAAGCGTGCATCATCTTCCTGTGTTCTCTTTTTCGGTCCTTTCAGGTGATGTTTCGAGGATTTTCTTCTCTCCTCTTTTGCAATATGACGTTCCATCAGCATCTGATTGATATTGTCATCGGTATACCATTTCCCACTTTGGTGGATCGGATGAGCGCCCTTCCCTAGTGCCAAAGCTGCAACACCATAATCCTGAGTCACAACAATATCCCCTCGTTTGCAACGATTGATGAGAGCAAAGTCTACCGCATCCGCACCGGCCCCAATTGTAACAACTTCGCTATATTCCGACAACAATATATGATTGGTATCACATAACAGTACAACTGGAATCTTATTTTCTCTTGCGCATTTTTCTGTAATCCGTATTACAGGACATGCATCTGCATCAACATAAATAGTCATATTTCTAATCGCTTTCCTTTTCTAAATAGGGCTGTTGCGAATTTATGTCATTCTGCAACAGCCCAACAATTTTTACTCGTTTAATTTCTCTATTAATAATTCTACCGCTTTCTTGGTTGCTTTATTGTTAAAGTAATCATAACGATAGAACATATAACCTGCTGTAGAACCGCTATTCTGACAGTATTCCACCATATCAACTAAGATATTTACATTATTTTTAAACTCAGGTTCTTCATTGGAACCAGCTTTATATACTGGAATTCCTATATACAAATCCACACTGTCGGTCTTTAATAAAGAACTCCAACGATCCACGGTCTTACCAAATGGATACGTCTTGTGACCAAAACTCCAGTAGATTTGAGGACAGATATAGTCCACATAACCTGGTTTACTCATCCAAGTTTTGATGTCAGTATAGTAACGGTCATCCATCTGCAATGTATCTAAGAATCCACCAGGGCTGATTCCATATACAACCTCAGAATCAATCTTCTTGATATCATTGTAAATGTTCTTAATTAACCAATTAACATTGCGTCTTCTCCAATCAGCAATGGATAATATCTTTTTCGTACCTTTGCTCTGACAGTCAGTTACATATTTCTGATATTCAGGAGCATCAAATAAATTCTTGTAATTACTTCCTAACGTTGGGTAAAAATAATCATCAAAGTGAATGCCATCGACATCATAATTTGTCACAATTTCCTTTACCCCGTTACGAATTAAGTTTCGAACAGTAACAGAAGCTGGATTATAGTATAAGTTACCATTGAAGGATAAAACATTGCGATCGTTGCTTGTATCTTTGTCTGTTAACCATTTACGAGCAGGATTATTCGCAGCAAGCTTTGTCACATCTGTAGTTCCAGTAGTCACACGGTATGGGTTTAACCAAGCATGAAACTCTAACCCACGGCTATGAGCTTCCGCTACCATGATCTGTAATGGATCAAAACCAGGATTTACCCCCTGCGTACCAGAACAATATTTGGACCATGGGAAGTATTTCGATTTGTACATAGCATCGCCAAATGGACGAACATGAACGATGACTGCATTCATCCCCATAGTTACAACGTTATCGAACATTGTTTGTATCTGCTTTGTAAACTCTGTCTTTGTATAACCAGTAGATTTAAATTCAAGATAAGAAATCCATACCGCTTTCATATCAATGGAGACATGAACCTTCTTTGTTGTCATATTTCCATTATTATCGGTTACACGAAAACTTAAATTACAGCTTTCTTCCACAATAAATGTTGGATTTTCTGTAATATCAATGCCGTCCGTATCCCAAACTTCATTATCTACCGACGTAATACTACCATTTAAATATACAATGCTTTTAATTCCGACTTCACTATATGCATCTACATATACAGTTGCGATGTTATCATCTACGGAATAAGTTACCTCTACTTCTGGAGCTGTTCCATTTACTACGAGCTCCTCCGCATAAGCTGGTACAGCTACAGAACCTCCAATGATACAGATCATCAGTAAAAACGCGATGACTGCTTTGAATCCATTCTTGCCCATCACTATTCTCCCTTACTATCGATTTGTTGGATACGTTTTAAAAATCTGTACTACGGTGTCACAGATTGTCTGTGCCGCATTTTTCTGGAAACTAGCAGAAACTAACTTTGCCTTATCCTCTGGGTTCGATAAGAATGCTAGTTCAACTAAAACAGCTGGTACGGTATTATCACGTACAACTACAAAGCCTTTATCAATCGTTCCTAAGTTTTTCGTTCCAAGCTTAGAAGAAAGATTATTTACAAGGTTTGTAGCTAAAATCTTACTTGTTAAGCCTGTAGGTCCCTTACCTTTATTGATCGAGCTATAGTAAACGCTTGTCCCACGTGCCGCTGTATTGGAAGCTGCATTACAGTGAACACTGATAAATAAATCCGCTTCCACTTGAGAAGCAAAGCTAGCACGGTCTGCTAAGGCGATTAGCGTATCGTCGGTACGTGTATAGTAAACTTTAATGCCAGCTTTTGCAAACATATCCTTAGCATAAACATTCTGAACATTGAAGTTGATCACTTTTTCCTGAGCACTACCATAAACGGCACCAGGATCTTTTCCACCATGACCAGCATCTAAAACTACAATACGGTCATAAATCTTGCTTGGTGAATCTACGGTAAGTTCAAGAACACCATTAACAACTTGATATTTATATCCTTGGATCTTGTTCGTTGTTACTGTAATAACTGTCTGTTTGCTTGCATTATAAGTAACTTTGATGTTCGCAACATTATCATACGTGTTCGCGATTGGATTCTTAGAATAGAAATCACGATGATCTCCTGGAATCATAATCTGGAACTGCTTTAATTTGTATAAATCTTCATCCTTAATTGAAGATACTTTTACGCCGCTTGGTAACTTAATCTTAATTGGAGTATTGTTGATTTCAGGAATCTTATCCTCACGGTCAATATATAAAGCTAATGTAGTACCATCTTCATGAATTAGGAATTTTACATTCGGATTTGGTTTTTGAATGACTACTGTTGAGGAATCTATGGAAGAAGATGTGATCGTTACGTTATTGATCGAATCTGGATTATCCCCTTCTGCCACAAACATTTGCTCTCCGATACCATTTCTTACATTCGTAAAATCAAGATAAACATTATCTTCATCTTCCGAAATCGCTGGTTTTAAGTCTGCTAACCCAGTAAATGAAATATACTGATAACCGTTGTTATCCTGACCTGCTACGATGTCAGTCATGTAATTCGGATAGAATCTTACATTTAACGACATGTTATCCGAAGATGGAACCAATTCGTAATTTGCATTATGTCCCTTTAAAGTAACAATGATATCCGTTTTCTGGTTTACGTTATCATAAACTACTTCCACTTGATCAATCAGTTCTTTGGAACCAACTAAATTCTGAGGTGCTGCAATTGTATTCTTTAAGGAAATCGTTACTTTATTTCCATCATGAGATGCAGATACCGAATCTAATTTATTGGAGAAATGCAAGAAAAGCGTTTCAACTTCTGAATCAGAAATGATTTCTTCAATTGTACTTAAAGTTGAAGCAGAACCACTATTTAACATTAGATTCTTCTGAGTTTCCATAGCCATGATTGCTCGATCGACAGCGCCTGTATATTCTCCTGCAACTCCCCAATTAAAATACTTGATTTCTTCATAAGTTCCATCGGATCCTGTAGAAGAACCATCAGAAGGTTTGTTTGAATCATTTCCAGGATTTAAAGTTATATTTGGAGTAACACCAACTTTAGGTGATGTCTTGATCTGGGATGTTTTTGTGTCAGAATTCCAGCTATAATCATATCCAAGTGCTTTGGAAGTGAACATACCTGGTACCATAACACTTTCCACGCCAGTCTCAAGGTTTTTCACAAGCTTTGGAGAAACTCCACAATCGGTTCTAATTCCGTTAACAACTGCAATCGTGCTACCTAATTGCATCTCAAGGGTAATATCCCCTTTCTTAAATGTTAACTTTCCAGTTTCTCTATTATAACGATATCTCACACCACACACGTTGTTGTAAACACGGTAAGCTTGAACCATTGCCGTATTTCCAATTAAGAACGTTGGCATATTCTTTACATTAATGTTCTTACCATCTAAGCTAACCTTACCCAATACCCCTGTATAATTTACAGTTTTATTGTCGTAAGACAACTTTTGATTTTTGTAAATCTGAACCGTAGCAGTGGAAGCATTCCATTCATAATAATAGCCGAATGTCTCCGCAACAAAGCGGGTTGGTACTAAGATCGCTGTCTTTTTAGACTCTGCATATTTTACACTGATCGGTGCTGCGTTCATCTGTACATTTTTACCATTTAGTTTGGCTGTCTTGCTTCCCAGTGTTAAAACAAGTGTATTCGATCCCTTTTTAAAAGTAACCGTTTTCTTTGCTTTATCATACTTCGTACTGATTCCAAGTGTCTTATTCATAATATAAATATATGGTCCAAGAGCAACGTTATTACTCGTAAGAATACCTGGTGTACCTGGCATATTAATCGTAATCCCATTATATTTATATGTGATTTTCGTATCATCCACTTTCATCGTACTTGCAGTCGTATAATTGTAGAGTTTCTGATTGGTTGCTGCTAGCGCATCTATGCTAGGAGCCCCGCTTAGCAATAAGCTTGATACAAGCAATACACATAAGCGTTTACAATTCTTTTTATTTCTGTTCATTCGTATATCTCCTATATGTTATTTGGGTATACCCAACTGTTTACATACTAAGGATAAATTACAAAAGTGTTATAAATGTGTCACAATTCGTCATTCTTTTGTTATATTTATGGTAATTTTTGATACATTCTTGAATTGACGAATAACAATTGTATGATATAATAGATTTTATCGATTTTGGGACGCTAAAACGATTAATGATAGATGCAAAGTTACATAATCACTCGTTTCGTGTAACTAATGAATAGAAAGGGTTTATCGATGAAATTACAATTATTATACAGTCTGACAAGAAAAGCAATTGATGATTATCATATGATTGAAGAAGGAGATCGAATCGCGGTAGGTATCTCCGGTGGAAAAGACAGTTTAACGCTTTTGTATGCATTAGCTGGATTGCGCCGCTTCTATCCAAAGAAATTTGAGATTGAAGCCATTACCGTAAGTCTTGGCTTTGATGGTTTTGATACTTCTCAGATTGCAGCTTTATGTAAAGAATTAGATGTTAATTATACGGTAGTTCAAACAGATATCGCCGAAATCATCTTTGATGCCAGAAAAGAAACCAATCCTTGTTCCTTATGTGCGAAAATGCGAAAAGGTGCATTTAATGATAAGGCAAAAGAACTTGGATGCAACAAGTCTGCATATGCTCACCATAAGGACGACGTCATTGAAACTACCTTAATGTCACTTTTATTCGAAGGAAGATATTACACCTTCTCTCCTGTTACTTACCTAGATCGTATGGATATTACTTTAATCCGTCCAATGATCTATGTAGATGAAGCCGATGTTATTGGGTTTAAAAATGCCATGAACCTACCTGTAATTAAGAATCCTTGTCCAGTTGATGGCTATACCAAACGTGAATATGCTAAGGATCTTGTAAAGAAACTGAACAAAGATCATCCAGGTGCGCGCACCCGTTTATTCCATGCAGTAACAGAAGGGTTGCTCGAGGATTGGAAAAAAGATGTTGATAAAAAGCTTTGATAACAATGAGAGAAAGTCCATAGTTCAAACACAATGCTGTTATGAACTACAGGCTTTCTCTTTTTGTCTAGCTAAATTTCACTAAAGCAAACTTTTCCAGCTTTGCTTTTAGTTCGTTATAATTTTCTTTACTACTTGGCACCTTCTGTAATACCTTATTCTTCATATAACAATAAATATAAGTCTGATCGTTAGAGGATAAATCTGCTTCTGTACTAAACTCAATGGATTCAATATTATTAATCTCAGCAACATCTGGATAACCTAACTCGTTCATATAATAAATCCAGCGACATCCACAGCGAATTCTGTTTCCTAAGATATCAGCTGTCATAAAATCATTTTCTAAGTCTTGCATGGTATAGCCAGATTCTTTACAATAGGCAATAATATTTTTGAGAGATCGATTCGAATGGATTAAAGTACTAATAAGATAGAGAAGCAACGTGACAATGATCAATGATGCAAAGACCAAACGTATCATAGTGATCTGCTCAATCGCGCCCCACACACTATTAAGACATATATTGGCAAACTAAATGCTAGTATAAACATTCGCTCTTTTATATATTTGAACTTAAAATACCTTCTCATGTCACTCTCCTTTTCATAGCACTACCTAATGAACGATTCCTGCGATTAAACCATACGATACGATATCCATAATAATCGTTGCGATTGCTATGCCTAAAAGGATTGCTATGGATGCTTTTTTTATATCAAATTCGAGTAAAGATGCAATTAATGCTCCAGTCCATGCTCCCGTTCCCGGTAGCGGAATTCCAACAAAAACTACTAAGAAAATAAATTCTCCTCGTTCCAATCCTTTTGATTTTCGGATGGCACGATCTTCGAGTTTCATAATAAGTCCCTTTAAGATATTATGATTCTTCATGAACTTAAAAATTTTCTTTATAAATAACAAAATAAATGGAATAGGAAGTATATTGCCGAGGATACAGATTATATTTGCCGGAAGTAACGAGATCTTCAGCAAAGAAGCAACCACTAAACCACCTCGTAATTCAATCAGTGGCAACATGGAAACAAGAAAAATAAAAACTTCTTTCGGAATAAAATTACCTAAGGTATTTTGATACCAATCAACTAGTTCATTCATTTTTGTTCTCCCTTATACTTTTTAATTCTGATTATCTTACTTATGTACTTAACTCTCCCATCAATCGATAAATTCCATGTTCACACATAAACTGAAAGTTTGGCTGTTCAAACGCAATTCCGGTTCGCTTGATTGCTTCCTTCTGCTTCTCAGATAAATGAGACATAGGATACAACCCCATAATATAACTAAAGATTGCATTGATAAAGGTGACTCTCTGATGCTTGGATGAGTCTGGATAATAGCGTTCTAAAATCTGTTCTAAGATAGCTGAACTTGTTAAAATTACATCCTTAAATTCTGTTACTTTCTCTAAAGAACTATTATTCTCCAAAAAAGTGTATAATATTGAAATTAAACTTAAAAGCAAATCATTTTGAGTCAGCAGTGTTGTAAGAAATCTTGCAAACATCTTATTCGATAGGTGCTTTTGTTCCTTAGTATGCTCCATCAATTCCTCATTCAATCGTATTAACTCAACTTTTAAAACATCGAGTAAAATTTCATCTTTTGTCTTATAATATGTATTAATTGTTAAGCGTGTAAATGATGTCATTTTTGCTATTTCTTTAAAGTTTACGTTATCATACCCGCCCTCAAGATATAAATATCTACAAGCATTCATGATCTCTTTTTGATGATCTGTAAATTGTTCCTGCATCCGTGCTTTCACATATCCCATATTTCGTTCTCCTTTTACATAAATGATAGCACACTATCCATATATTAACAACACATATTTGACATAATATCAGTATGTTGTTACAATCAAACCAAATACAGTGACTATCCAAAGGAGGCATATATGAATAAAGTAGCACTAATTACAGGTGCATCTTCCGGTATCGGTTTAAAAACTGCGCTGGAATTAAAGAAACAAGGATTTATAGTTTATGGAGCAGCTCGACGTGTTGAAAAGATGGAAACACTAAAAAAAGTTGGTATCCATGTGAAATATATAGATGTAACCAAAGAAGAAACAATGACTGCCTGTGTTAACGAGATATTAAAGGAACAAGGCAGAATCGACGTTCTCATTAATAATGCAGGTTATGGTTCCTATGGTGCAATTGAGGATGTTTCTCTTGATTTGGCACGTAAACAGCTAGACGTTAATTTATTTGGGTTAGTACGTATGATTCAACTTGTTCTCCCATCCATGCGTCAGCACCATTGTGGAAAGATCGTAAACATCGCTTCTGTCGGTGGCAAGATTGCAACTCCTTTCGGTGGCTGGTATCATGCAACAAAATATGCTGTGGAAGGATTATCTGACAGCTTACGTTCTGAAGTAATCAAATTCGGTATCGATGTCATTCTCATCGAACCAGGATTGATCAAAACTGACTGGGGATTGATTGCGGCTGATAGCTTAAGAGCATCATCCTCTCAAGGTGCTTATGCAAAAGAAGCAAAAAAAACAGCCAAATTCTTCAGCAAAGCTTATAGTGGTAATTGGTTATCCAAACCAGATCTCATCGCTACTACCATCGCCAATGCAGTAACAGCAAAGAAACCAAAGACTCGTTATCTAGTTGGACGATTTGCTAAATTAGCTGTTTATTCAAAACGATTTTTAAGTGATCGATTGTACGATGTGATCATACGTAGGATTTTGTATTAGGATATTTTAGGAATTCTATTGTTTTTGCGTTTTGGAATTTCTGCCTAGACTAAAACCAATTCGCCGCATATGTTAACTAAATTGGGCATACAGGTTTAACTAATCCGCTATATGCCTCACTGTGGCTATTCAATCCCCTGTAAATCTCCCATTTTGGACATATAGAAATGCTAGTATTTCTCTGTGCCTCGCTTGGAAGGAGAAAACGGGGCATAGAGAGAAAGAAATCTTGTATATGCCCAAAATAGCTCAAAATAGCACTTAGAATATTGGGATTTTCTCGATTCTCTGAATGAACTAAGCATTATCATCTTTAATTTTCTTCAGAAATAAAATAAGGGCTGTAAAAAACAGCAAAAAGAGCAATGAGGAGAGAGACGGGGCTCTCACGCTCATCTCTTTTGCTGTTTTTTCACAGCCCCCATCTAACTGATATGAACTCATCAACTCACAGAGTTCTATCCTCATACTCCCCTTATTTATTTCCCTGCATTCTAGCTACTTCAAGTTTCAAAGCCTCTAACGCCTCGTTCGGGTCATCAATCGTTAAAACACACTTCTCCATCGGGCACATATCGGTCTTAACACGATTGATGATATAAGGTACGATCTGATCATACGAATATGACACCTGATGTAAGTTCAACACCTGTGCTGCATGTTCACTAATCACATCAGCATGAATATGCTTCACTTTTCCATAGATCAATAATAAAGCTGCTGCCTTCCCGATTACTTTATCAGCAATATTAGCTTCCTGTAAGAATGAAGGGTTTTCCTTTAATAATTCTAAAATTGGTGCAATTCCACGCTTTATGGATGTAAATTGCTGTTCGTTCTTTTCAACAACAATCGTAAATTTCCCTTCGTGTAAAACCTTTACTGCCTGTTCCATAAATTCCTCATTTCTTCCTCTTATCATCATTTGAAATTCAGGTCGATTCCATAATCTTCTCATTTCAATCCGTTTTTGCATCTACTGTTGAACACATGGACGGAAATAGCGATCCAAATAACCGCTCTTTTCTAATAGATAAATCATTGGTGGAATGATCACAAGTTGTATTACAATTCCTACGATTCCAGTAACCGTAGCTGTAACCGCTGCGATTGGACCGCCACACTTGATCTGGAACAGATTTGCTGCAATCACCAAAGCTAATGCATACACGACTCTGCCTGCAATCATGGTGACTGCTAAAGAAAGATAGATTCCTAGCTTCTTTTGTTTTAATTTCCATGTATTATACATAAGACCGCCAACTACACCATAGGCTACTAGTTCTGCCACCATAAATGGAAGTCTTTCCATAGCTGGCATTCCTGTCATGGCAGAACTGATGATTGGAGAAAGGATTCCAACAAACATACCAAATGCAGGTCCAAGCACAAAACCACTAAGTAAAACTGGGATGTGCATTGGTAAGAATACCTGTCCTGATTGTGGAACACCAGTCAGGTGGAACAGCTGTGGGATAATGATTGCGAATGCAATTAAGACACCGCCAGCCGTGATACGATTAATGTTAATTTGTCTATTCATATTAACCTCCAAGTTATCTTCTATAAGACGTATCCTTGAACTTGCCAACATCCAATAACATATACTATTACTGGTTTATTTATTTCGTCAGCAGTTCATCCAATTCCTTTTGCAGGTTCTTTAAGTTTTCGCGTATGGAAAGCTTCTGAGGACATAACGTTTCGCATTTACCACAGCCCACACAATTCTTAGCCTTTGCACTGTCTTCGATTTCATGGTTCCATTCCCATTTAGTTCCACCAACATTCATGTATTTCCCATATGCATTCCATATTGCAAAGTTTTGAGGAATATCAACACCTTTTGGACATGGCATACAATAACGACAACCAGTACAGCCATTTTTTATACGACTCTCCAGATGCTCTTTCACTCTCTTTACTGCTACTAACTCCTGCTCACTTAATGGCTCAAACTTTTCAAATGTCTTTAAATTATCCATAACCTGATCATACGTTGACATACCACTTAAGATTACTTTTACGTTGGAATGAGATCCTACCCAACGTAGTGCCCATGACGCAACCGAACAATCTGGAGCCATCTCCTTAAATGGTTTTGTTACTTCATCAGGAAGACTTGCTAAAGAACCACCTTTGATTGGTTCCATAATTACCATCGGAACACCTAATTTTTCAGCTAAGAGATACCCCTTATCGCCTGCCTGTTCGTCTGTATCCATATAATTGTACTGAATCTGACAAAAATCCCACTTTTTTGCAGTGATGATCTTCTCAAAGGCTTCATAGTTGTCATGGAAAGAAAATCCTAGATGTTTGATCTTGCCTTCTGCTTTTAAAGTAGCAAGATAATCATATACTCCGTAAGACTCCATTTCATTCCAACGATCTAAATTTAATGCATGTAATAAATAAAAATCTATGTAATCTTTCTGTAGACGCTCTAACTGTAGTGCAAACATCTTCTTTGCATCTTCTAAGGAGTGGATCTCCCAACATGGCAGTTTGGATGCAAGATAATAAGAATCTCTAGGAAATTGAGATAGATATTTTCCAACAAATGGTTCACTTTCTTTATTATGATATGGATATGCTGTGTCGAAATACGTTACTCCTGCTTCTCTTGCAATATCTAACATTTTGGTTGCTTCTTGTTCATCAATGCCACCATCCTTATCGACTGGGAATCGCATACACCCAAATCCTAAAAGAGAACTTTTCACATCATCAATCATTCTGTATTCCATATGTAAACCTCCATTCTGTTATCTCTGGTCTTTATCTAGGCCAATTTCAACTAATATCTGAGCTAACTGCTCTGGATTTTCCACCATTGGCATATGACAGTATTTCACATTTCCATGTAGAAAGCTTTGGTATCAGCTGATTCCATAGCTCACTTGTTCCGTATATTCCGTATAAAAACAATGCCTTCATACGTTCCACCTTATGTAGTATATCGTTAATTTTAACCCGAATGATAAAATGTTTCAAGAAAAATATGTACTAAAAATCGAATGCTAGCTCATCACATATTTCTGTTATACATAGCAAGTTTTAATCTATCTTGCTTTGTCATTTATAGAGCAATTTTGTTACTAATTGTCATATGATTAATAGTATTTTTTTCATTTCATAATTGCTTGTCATTTTAATACGTGATACGATAGAGTAAATCACATTAACGTTGATATTCACTTGCGTTTTCATGAGTCTATTGACCATGTAACACAAGTAAGTATATAAACCATAAATTAGTAAGAAAGGAGGATCAGTACATACAAAGGCTATTAAAAATAAATGTAAATCATAGTGAGGTGCTTATATGAAAAAACTAGTTTCTACCTTTTTAGTTCTTTGCATGCTAGTTTTTCCGGAGGCTCAGATAGCGAAAGCAGACACTGGCCTAAAGTTGCAGTCCTATAACATAACGTTAAATGATGCTACCAATAATATCAACTTTCAACTTAATCTACTTAACACCGGATCAACTGCAATTTCCCTATCAGATGTAACACTCCGTTATTATTTCACAATGGAAGGCAGTCAAAGTACCAATTACGCATGTGACTATACTCCAGTTGGTTCCTCTAATGTCCGAGGTTCCTTTGGTAATACCTCCGACAGCCGTTATCTAGAGCTTGGATTTTCGGCATCGGCTGGAAATTTAGCTCCTGGTGCAAGTTTACCGATGTACATACGTATCTGGAAATCAGATTGGACTAACTTCTCTCAGTCCAATGATTATTCTTTCCATCCAACCGCAAAAAACCTAACAGATACGAATAAGATTACTGGATATATCAAAGATTTCCTTGTTTGTGGTAAAGAACCTGGTACATCGGTTTCTACACCAACTCCAACAAGTAAACCAAATCCTACTGTAACTCCAGTACCAACCACAAAACCAAATCCAACTGCTACACCAGTTCCAACGGTCACTGCTACACCAAATGCGAAAAGTGCATTTAGTCAGATTCAGGCAGAAGATTATGACAGTCGTAATGCCTCAAATATTCAGACGTTCCGTCTAAATGAAGGTGGTAGCGCAATCGGTTATATTGAGAACGGCAATGCAATCACCTTTAAGAACATTGATTTCGGTATGGGTGCATCTTCTGTTACCTTCCGCGCCGCAACACAGATGTATAGTACAAGCATTCAAATACGTGCAAACAGTACCAATGGAACTCTTCTTGGAACGTTATTCGTTCCGTCTACGGGCAGCTGGGACAGCTACCAAGAAATTTCTACTAATATTAACACGACCACTGGTGTGAAGGATATTGTCCTTGTATTCTCTGGTGCGGTTAATGTAGATTTCTTTAAATTTAATAACAATGGCGGAAGCGGTGATATCGGAGAACCAACTCCAACTCCTTGGAAGCCAACTCCGACACCAACGGATGCACCTACTCCTACCCCTTGGATGCCAAATCCAACACCGGTTCCTGGAAAAACGATGAAAGAGATTTCTGACGATTATATGAAGAATATTAATATAGCTATCGAATGTCCATCGAACAATTCAGCACATAAAAGTAATGTTGCCTATGGTAGTGTTGTAAACAAGACCTATTATTCTACAACAACACGTTCTAACCGAAAAGTTAACATTATCCTTCCAGCGAATTATAATTCTTCCAAAAGGTATCCGGTACTCTATGTACTTCATGGAATTATGGGCAACGAGGATTCTATGCTAGACGGCAGTAATCATTTAGTTGATATCGTTGGCAATCAGATAGCAAATGGAAATGCAAAAGAAATGATTGTTGTATGTCCGAATATGTATGCAAGTGCCGATGGAACACCAGCTGGTATGACCGTTCAGGGTATGCTTGGATATGATAACTTCATCAATGATTTGGTTGATAACTTAATGCCATTTATGGAGAAAAACTATTCCATCCTGACCGATCGTAAATATCAAGCTATCTGTGGTTTCTCAATGGGCGGACGTGAAGCACTTTTCATTGGAATCACAAGACCTGATTTGTTCGGATACTGCATGGGTATCGCACCTGCTCCTGGACTAACACCTGGACGTGACTTTATCGCAGATCATCCAGGTCAGCTTTCCGAGAGTGACCTAAGAATTAAAAATGTCAACGATACTCCATATGCAATCATGATTTGTGCAGGAACTAACGATAGCGTTGTAGGTACCTTCCCAGAATCCTATCATAATATCCTGACACGCAACAACCAGAATCACATCTGGTATTCAATCCCTGGTGCAGACCACGATGCGCGAACCATACAGAGTGGCCTCAATAACTTTGTAGCTGCAATCTTCCATGCAGATGATTGATGTGTGGATAAGAATGGAGCTGTGAAAACTTTTGCTTGATTCTTTCAGAAATCTATTGCATTCTGACAAGCACTTTTCACAGCTCCGTTTTGTCTATATTCTCTTTCATTGGAGAAACAATTCTTCCAGTTCCTTATGTGGTCTTAACTTATCTATCTGATAAATGCCGATATGATCAACATCGGTACTTCGATCTTTAAACATCGGATAGATAAAGCCGCATTCTGGCTCACCTGGTTCATAATCTCCAACCAGCGGACATATGGCACCAATCATATATTCATGTACTTCTTCAGACTCTCCTAATCGTTCTTTATCCGATGCTTTCATTGGTACATCGTATCGGTCATGAAATACAAAGATGGCATAATCTTTATTACTTTGATACTTCTCTCCAATCAGATCATAAAACGTTTCCATCAAGGCATCATTTTTTAACCCACTAGAATTCATCTCATTTAAAAGTTTCCACATGTTTGCACTGCTTTGCCTATTGTTAACAAACTTATATTCTTTTAGGTTCTCATTGGTATCCGCAAATGGAATTGCCTTTGCAATTGCAAGATTCTTTTGTTTGTCACTTAGTGTCAATTTTAAAAAGTTGGTATTGAATGTGCCATCTATGTATCCTTCTGAATCCATATATCCACCCGCAATTCTCGTAATGGAACTGCGGCTGACCGTCATTCTTCTTGTTAATTCTAACATATCCTCTCGATTAATCATTATTTTTCTCCTAATCTAGTTTCACCCATTCAATTTATAGTCAACCAGTTTTTCTCCCTGATAGATCAGCTTCATTGTAAAAAACTCTCTCGATTCTAACAATCTTTTTAGGAATAGTCGATCTCCCTCCCAAAGATTGAGTGATAGAACATCTTCTTTTTTCACCCAATGAAGTTCTCCTTCATTGCACTCGCCAATCTCGCCTGTGAATTCATCTGCCGTAAATAGATTCATATACTCGGTTCCCCATTCATCTGATACAAAGGTAATGATTCCACGAAACGCATACTTCGTTAGCGTCAAACCGGTTTCTTCTTTCACCTCACGTAACAGACATTCATCTGGACTTTCATTCTCCTCAAATTTCCCGCCGATTCCGATCCATTTTGCATGATTTGGATCATTCACTTTTTTATTACGATGAAGCATCAAGTACTTCCCATCTTGTTCAATATAACATAATGTTGTTAATTTCATGTTCTATCTCCTTACTTCGTATAAAAAACTTTTTATTCTGCGAACGTTTCCATCGAATCAAAATGAGGCTGTGAAAAAGCTGCAAAAGAGATTAGCTCGAGAGGCGTGGAAGCACATTAGAATTTGGCTGCCTTTCCCTTTCGGACGGACTTAGCCAAATTCTAATGTGCTTTCACGCCTCTCTCCTGATTGTTTATTTAGCCGTTTTTTCACAGTCCCTTCTTCAAGTCCTATTAATTGCGTAGTATCCTTATATTATCTTTAATAATAACTAAAATCCACTAAAAAATCAAGTGGGCGATTAGTGTTATGATTGGTAATGTAATGATTGTTCTAGCGACAAAGATCATAAAAAGTTCTCTTAGCTTTATTGGAATCTTAGATGCAATGATCAATGCTCCAACTTCTGATAAATAAATAAGCTGAGATACCGATACTGCTGCCACGATAAATCGAGCCATATCATTCTTCACGCCAGCAATCATAATGGATGGAAGCAACATATCAGCAAAACCTGCAAATAAGGTCTCGGATACTGCTGCTGCTTCTGGAATCTGAAGCAACTTCAACAATGGCATAAATGGCATACCAAGAATACGGAAGAATGGTGTATAAGTTGCAATGATTAATGCAGCGGTTCCCATCGCCATAACGATTGGAATCACACCAATCCACATACTTAACACATTTTCTGCACCATCTTTAAAGATTGTCTTCGTTACATTGGCGTCCTTAACTTTATTAATCGCCTGAGAGAAAGCAAAAGAGAGACTACTCTTACCTTCTGGTATCAATTCTGTATCAAAGTCGGCTGGCTTTCCACTGATATAAACGTCTTTTTTTCGTGATAACGGTGGAATCTTTGGAAGAATGATCGCCGCTACCAGACACGCAAAACATACGGTCAGATAAAATGGTACGAACATATCTGATAATCCGACCTGATTGATAACAACAAGACAAAATGTGATGGATACTAAAGAAAAGCTAGTTCCGATAACACAAGCTTCACGTTCAGTATAATAACCTTCTTCGTATTGTCTACTTGTGAGCATAACACCAATTGTCCCATCTCCTAACCAAGAAGCAATTGCATCGATTGCACTTCGACCCGGCAATTTAAATAATGGTCGCATCACCTTGATTAATAAGGTTCCTGCAAATTCTAATAATCCAAAATTTAATAACAGTGGCAATAAAAAACCTGCTAATAAAAATACAGCAAATAATACTGGTAACAGATCATGGAATACTAATCCACCAGTATCCATTGAATAAATTGCTTCAAAACCAACGTTATAATATGTCAATAAACAAAGAACAAATGCTAATCCACGGACAAACATGGATAATTTCTTTATATGAAATAATGACATGATAATCTTCTTTTTACGAATGTTTTCATTAAACTGAACGGAACCAAATCGCAAGCATGCCCCAACAATTACACTGCCAAAAAATGAAATTCCTGTTAGTATAAGTAACAAGATTGGTAAAAAATCACCGCATATATCCTGTAATCCCTGTGAAAGAACTGCAATAGGTATCGTTATCTTACCATTGACCTTAATTGGACACATAAATAACAAAACACCAATTAAAGAAGGAATGATAAATCTCAGACGTATATTTAGTTTATGCTTTCTACTTTTATAATTATTCATTTCCTTTTCTTTCAAATTTATTACCCCAATTCTGTCAAGTCTTTTTTTTGTGAGTCGATGTCCATTATATTAAACTCTATACATAAAATCAAGTGGAAAATGTATAAATATAAATTCTAACTACTTCTCTTTTATGTCCAATGTTGAATCATAATAGAAAAAACCAGAACATAAAGAACTGCGAATCATTCCTCTTGTTCTGGTTTTCTTTGTATGCGTTTCCTATCCAAACGTTAAATCCATAGGTTTCGTATTTGCAATATATAACATTCTTATTTTCACTACTAGTTACATCGATCAACAATCGATTGAAGAATTCGTTCAGAAAATATCCCTTCACCATCGTGCGCGATCAGATTAGGATGTTGATCTAACTTGGAATAATTACTCTTAAAATGTACATCCTGCTTCATATGCTTGATTAGTTCTACTGGTGCAAATGCTATATCCGCTACTTGTAGCATCGACAGATCAAATTCACTATCACCTGCTGCAATGACTTTTTCTGACTTTAACTTTTCTTTGAGACGTAGGACAGCATTGCCCTTTGTTAACATTTTAGGAGTGACATACACTTTAATTCCCGTTTTAAATACATCCACTTTACTCATATCTAAGTTTGATTTCAGATATGCAATTGAATCATCTGGCGCATCGCTTTTTGTAAAGATAAACAACTGATCAATATAGCGAATCTCAAATGTTCGATGGGGGTCGCATTCAAGGATACGAATCGCCTGTTGCATAACTTCATCGCATTCTTGAATTCGTTCTCTCGACTCTTGATACCACGATTCATCATTCACTCCGTCGACCAACAGTTTTCCACCATTGCAAACCAATGCATACTTTGGAGTTCCGATGCCAAGATCGATTCGTTCATACTGTTCGACAGTACGTGTCGTCGTCGGTACAAAGCACACTCCCTTGTTAACTTTTTGCAATAATTGATAGGACGTCTTAGTCATGAATGAAATCTCACGCTCCTGATAGATCTCAACACAGCACTTGTCGTCACCGATCTCTCGTTTATAGGAATATATTAATGTATTATCTAAATCTGAGTTAAAAAGTATCATATTTCTCCTTTTATATATAATAGATTCTCGGAATCTCTAAACCTTTATTTATCAGGCTTCTGAGATTCCAATTTTTTATTTTTCTCCACCTTTTTTTTCAAAAAGCACTTGACATATGCCTCCAAAAATGCGGCGCTTCGCACCTCTTAATTAACTAGGTATATCGTTTCGGCGCAGCCGGAACAGACTTTTTGATTTGGAGGTGTGTTTCATTGAAACCTGTTAACATTGGCGGTCATTCCGCCTATCAGAACCGTGTTCTGACTCAGCTTCGTAAACATTATCCTGATGCTGTCACTTCTTTATCTCCTTCTACATGGCAGATTCTTGAGAAATTTTGGTCTCTTGATCTGTCTGCTTTGGATACTCTTATGCAGGACAGATACTCTGTCTTTGGTCCGCAACCAAGATTTCCTTCCGACATGCTTCGGGCTATTCTTGTTTCTGTTGAATTTAAAATAACTTCCTACACAAGATTAGCTGCTGACCTAAAAGAGAATCACCTACATGCCATCCATCCGCCCAAAGAAAAGCCTCAAAAGCCAAAGGGCAAAGAAGAAAAAGCTGCTCCTGTTGAAAAAGTCACTGTTGAAGATTTGTTTCAGCAGTTTGAAGATAATCTACCTTCCGATATGGCACCCTGCCTGATGCTCTGGGAAATTTTCAATACCTTTTTCCTCCAGACTTCTGCTGATAAAAAACTTATCTCTCTCAAAGAATTAGCTTTGGCCGGTGATGGTATTCCCCTATGCCCAAAGGGATTTCCAATGAAGCTGGCTGCAGTTGAACCTAAAAAAGGACGAATTAAATTTCGCTGTCCCAAAATCACTTGCAGATGCGGCACTGTGCATTGCACCTGCGAAAACCCTTGTTCCGATGCCAAGTATGGTCGGAATGTTCACCTTGTCATGAAAGACAATCCAAGACTCTTTAATAATCCGCCTCGGGGCAGTGCTGAATGGAAGTTGGAATTTAACGCTAGAACTTCTGCGGAACGCTGTAATAAACGTGAAAAGATAGATTATAAATTAGAAGACGGCAGATACCGTTCATCTATGATGTGGTACTGCCGCCTGTTTGCCATCATGATGTGTCAACATCTTGATGCGTGGGCTTTGCCAAAGACTTCCCCTCTAAAAGATTTCTTTGAACAAGCCGCTTAACTTCATAAGCAATACTATTATAAACCATGTTTGACGCTAGGTCTATTAAAGTGC
>JAQXNU010000265.1 GCA_029098165.1 Clostridiales bacterium | reverse complement strand
AGATTACTACTTGACAACTTTTCAAGAAAAGGGTAGTTTATTATCAGATAAGATAAAAGTTATGATTAGAAGTAGTAAAAGTTATTTTCTGTAATAGAGAGTTATCGGTTGGTGGAAGATAATCAGAGAAGCTTTGAACTCGTCTATGAACTCTGAAGTTGAAGTAATAGTAGACTTTGGCGGGAATTCCCGTTATAGAATTAAAGTGTAGGAGGTAACTCCTGAATTAGAGTGGTACCGCGGTAGGTTGATTGACCTTTCGTCTCTTTTGTGGAGACGAAAGGTTTTTTTGTCTATCAGAGCTTGTATAACAAGATCAAAAAGTGATATCATCTAACTAAATGGTTACCAGGCATAATACATCAAAAAACAAAACATAGAATGGAGAAAAAATATGAAATCATACAATCCAGCTAGTATTGAAAAGAAATGGCAAAAATACTGGGCAGAACATGAGACATTTAAGACAGATGTTTGGGATTTCTCAAAACCAAAATACTATGTACTCGATATGTTCCCTTACCCATCAGGCGTAGGCCTTCATGCAGGACATCCAGAAGGATATACAGCTACTGATATCGTTTCTCGTATGAAACGTATGCAAGGTTACAATGTATTGCATCCAATGGGCTATGACTCTTTTGGTCTTCCGGCAGAGCAATATGCGGTAAGCACAGGAAATCATCCAAACGGATTTACTCAGGAAAATATTAAGACATTCTCAAAACAGTTAACAGAACTTGGTTTCGATTATGACTGGTCTAAAATGATTGCAACAAGTGATCCTAAGTTCTATAAATGGACACAGTGGATCTTTAAACAGTTATATCTTGATGGTTATGCAAAATATGTAGATATGCCAGTAAACTGGTGTGAAGAACTTGGTACGGTATTATCTAATGATGAAGTAGTCGATGGTAAGTCTGAACGTGGCGGTTACCCAGTCATCCGTAAGAATATGAAACAGTGGGTTATCAATCAGCCAGCATTCGCTGAAAAATTATTAGAAGGTTTAAACGAAATCGATTGGCCAGAATCCACTAAGGATATTCAGAGACATTGGATCGGTAAATCTGAAGGTGTTGAAGTAGATTTCAATATCGTTGGTGGTGGAAAATTCTCTATTTACACTACTTGTATCGAAACAATCTATGGTATTACATTTATGGTACTTGCACCAGAAAGTGATCTTGTAAAAGAATTAATGCCAAGAGTTGAGAATAAAGAAGAAGCACAGGCTTATATCAATGAAACGCTAACGAAGAATGATATGGATCGTACTCAGTTAAATAAAACGAAGTCCGGTTGTATGTTAAAGGGTCTTTATGCAATTAACCCTGTAAATGGTAAAGAAGTACCATTATTCATTGGTGACTTCGTATTAGCAAGCTATGGTACTGGTGCTGTTATGGCTGTTCCATCTCACGATCAGAGAGACTTTGAATATGCAACTGTTCATAACATTCCAATGATTCAGGTAATCGAAGGCGGAGATGTTAGTGAGCATGCATTTGAAAAACAAGATTATCTTGGAAAAGGTTGCAAGTTAATCAATTCGGAAGAGTTCACAGGACTTACAGTAGAAGAAGCAAAAGAAGCAATTACTGAAAAATTAGCAAAACAGGGTGTTGCTCGTAAGACAGTAAACTACCGTTTCCGTGAATGGATCTTTGCAAGACAAAGATACTGGGGTGAACCAGTTCCTGTTGTTTATACAGAAAATGATGAAATTCATGTAATTACCGATGAAGAGTTACCATTAGTATTACCAGTTCTTGAAGATTACAAAGGCAAGAATGGTAAGGCACCATTAGAGAATGCAACCGAATGGAAAATGTATGATCATAATGGAATCAAGGGAAGACGTGAGACTTCTACGATGCCAGGTAGTGCAGGATCTAGCTGGTATTATATGAGATATATCGATCCAGATAATGATAAGGAATTCGCAAACCAAGAGTTATTAAAACACTGGTTACCAGTTGATTTATATATTGGTGGACCAGAACATGCAGTAGGTCACTTAATATATGCAAGAATTTGGAATCGTTATCTTTACGATAAGGGATTATCTCCAGTAAAAGAACCATTTAAGAAGTTAGTTCACCAAGGTATGATCCTTGGATCTAATGGTATCAAGATGGGTAAACGTTTCCCAGAATACGTAGTAAATCCTAGCGATATCGTAAGAGATTACGGTGCAGATACGTTAAGATTATACGAAATGTTTATGGGACCATTAGAAGTATCTAAGCCATGGAGTGATCAGGGCGTTGAAGGTGCAAGAAAGTTTATTAACCGTGTATGGACCTTCTTCATGAATCCAGAAAATATTACAGAAGAAAACGATGATACTTTAACAAAAGTATATCATCAGACAGTTAAGAAAGTTACTAGCGATTTTGAGCAGTTAGCATTTAACACAGCAATCAGCCAGATGATGATTTTCGTAAATGCTTGTTATAAAGCCGGCAAGTGTCCAAAGGAATATGCAGAAGGTTTTGTTAAGATGCTTTCCCCAATCACACCTCATGTTGGTGAAGAAATGTGGAACCTTCTTGGTCATGACAATACGATCGCCTTCGAAAGCTGGCCAACTTATGATGAAGCAGCAATCAAAGAAGATACTGTGGAGATTGGTGTTCAGGTCAATGGTAAAGTAAAAGGTACGGTTGCAATTGCAGTGGATGAAGACAATGCCTCTGCAATCGCAAAAGCAAAAGAAGTACCATCCGTGGCAAAAGCACTTGAAGGTTTAAATATCATCAAGGAAATCTATGTTAAGGGTAAGATTGTTAACATCGTTGCGAAATAAACGTAGGCAAGATGAATAAATAGACAGTTTCTCCCGTTTGAAATCAAGGAGCTGTCGTGAAATTATTTCTATTGAAATATATTTTACGACAGCTCCTTTCTTCAATTTTTATGCCTTTAGTAAGGAATTAACCGTTCTTTTTTTAGCTTGAGAGTCATAATTTATTTCGTAGCTTTATTATCCAGAATAAATCAAAAAATAATTCTTTTCATTTTATGCGATTTATCTTACAATAAACAGGCAGGAGAAACCTGCTAGAAAGAAGGATATATTATGTGGTTCTGGTTAGCCATCATTGCGCTCCTTTGCTGGAGTGGATCTGATTTATTTAGTAAGATCGGATCAAAACCGAGTGACAAGTACAGTCACTATAAAATGGTTATGGCAGTAGGTCTTGTTATGGGCTTGCACGCATGTTACGAAATTTTTGTTAATGGTGTTACGATTACCATGAGTGATTTTCTGGCATATCTGCCAGTATCATTCCTCTATATTTTGTCTATGACTTTAGGATATGTCGGACTAAGATATATAGAGTTATCCATATCATCGCCAATCTGTAATTCGTCAGGGGCATTGGCAGCATTATTCTGTTTCTTATTTTTAGGACAGAAGATGGCTTCTATTCAGACGGTGGCAGTTATTTTAGTATGTATCGGTGTAGTAGGGCTTGGAATTGTAGAAATGTATGAAGATGACAGTCTTCGTGAACAACGTCAGGCAAAAGCTAATGTCAAATACAGCAAAAGCATTATTGCACTATTATTTCCACTACTATACTGTCTTATTGATGCACTAGGTACGGTTGCAGATTCTATCGTCCTTGAGAGGTTAGATGAAAAAGTTGCAAATACTTGTTATGAGCTTACTTTCTTAGTGATGGGTATCCTATGTTTTATTTACGTGGTTCTCATAAAGAAACAGAAGTTAACAGGAAAGTCAGAAGGACCAAAACTTCTTGGAGCAATGTTTGAAACAGGAGGACAGTTTGCTTATATCTTTGCAATCAGTGCAAATGCAATCGCTGCAGCACCTGTGATTTCATCCTACTGTATGGCATCCGTTCTTTGGAGTCGAATCTTTTTAAATGAGAAATTATCCTGGAAGCATTATCTGATGATTGCGATATGCGTTATTGGTATAGTAATTCTTGGTATGTTCGAAGAATGATTGGAATGAGGTTGTTAATCAAACCCAAATGTAACATAAGGGGCTGTTTTTTCACAGCCCCTTAGTTATTTATCTACATAGCGATAGGAATTTCGATAATAAAAGTAGCTCCTCCGTTTACTGTATCTTTGACATAGATTTTACCCTTTTGTAACTCAATTAGTTCTTTTGCTATACTAAGTCCTAGACCAAAATGCTTTTGATCACCTCGTGATTTATCTGCTCGATAAAAGCGAGTAAAGATTTCACTCTTTTCAGAATCAGGAACCCCTTTTCCACGATCCACAACTTCAATGACTAAGTTTTGTTTTAGGACATAAGGCTTTATTAGGATTTCTGTATGTTCAGGAGAATAGCTTAATGCATTGTCAATCAAGATTCCAAGTATCTGATTCACCCTACCCTGATCTGCGAGGATCGGAGGAAGAGCATCCTCTGGAAAATTTAATGTTAAGGTATGATTTCTACTTTGACAATAGACGGAGTAGGAGTCATACAATTCCACAAGAAAAGATTCAGTGTCAAAAGATTCAACATTTAATTTCCAAGTCTTTGTGTCTGATGCTGCAAGTGAAAGTAAGTCTGTGACTAACCGTGACATAGAAGTACAAGAATCCATTATTTTAGGTACGATTGTTTCGGGATTCGCATCTGGTAAGAGTAATGCGGAAGCATTACATTGAATGATAGCAAGTGGCGTTCGCAGATCATGAGAAGCAGCAGCAATAAATTCCGTTTGTTTACGGTTATTCTCTTTGATTGGTTTTAGCGCTTTATCTACCAGATAACGAGAGCTGAAATACAATGCAAAGACTCCAGCAAGATCTAGGAGTAAAAAGAAAATTATAACCGAAATCAAAGAAGCTTTTAACTGAGGAAGAAATTGTACCAAAGTTAACGTAAGATATCCGTTCTTGGCTGGAATAAAAACTACATTTGAGAATACTGGTGTCCCTATGAAATAATTATGATCATACCTGACCTTATTATTGGTGTAGGTATAAGAGTACTGATAAATTCGGCTTATTTTCGCATCTTTTAGAAAATATGGGACCGAAGTTATGCTGTAACCATCGTTAGCGGAAAGTTGCTTGGTATATTCAAACAGATTTTCTTTTGGTATATCCGGAGACCAGCTTCCACGGAATAAGAACGGAACACCATTATCTTCAATATGTAATATGATTTTATTTTGTAATTCGAAGTTCATAAGCCAGTCATAGGAAATTACATTCTCAGATAACAGTTTATTAATTGCGTTATTTAACAAAACTTTATAACGGTTCTTGTATTGTGCAATTCTTTGAGTACAATTCATAAAACAGGCGGTAAACAATGCGACTGTTAAAATTATGCTGGTCAGACAAGAATATAGCCGAATTAGGTGGCGACGAAGCTGAGATAGCATTGGAATCACGCTCCAGTCTGCTCTATTAGCTGATAACCTACAGTATGTATCGTTTTTAACGTAAGTTTTGCTCCAATATTTTTAAGATGACGTCTTAAAAAGCAGATATAGTTGTCAAGGTTCCCATCCTCTACAAAATGATCTGGTCCCCATACACGCGAGAGTAATAGTTCTCTTGGCAGTATCCGATTGGAATTTCGCATAAAACATTCTAATAAATCGGACTCTCGTTTCGCTAGATTCATTGACTTGTAAGGGGTACTTATACATTTGGTTGTAGTATCTAAGGTTAAATTTGCTAGAGTTAAGGTATTGGAAACCATAATAGTTGATGGACGACGAGCGAGTGCTCTAACTCTGGCTAGTAATTCATTTACGGCGAAAGGTTTCACTAGATAATCATCGGCACCTGCATCCAAACCATCAATTCGATCGTTAATATCAGACATTGCGGTTACAAGGATGACGGGAACATTAATACTATGCTTCCGTATCTCCTTTAAGATGGTCAAGCCATCCATAACGGGAAGCATCCGATCTAGAATGATAATATCATATGTATTTTGTAATGCATAAAAGAGGGCCGTTTCTCCTGTATAACAAGTATCGGTTGTATAACCTTCATTCTTTAAGTGAAAGCAGATGCTATCACACAAGTCTTTATTATCCTCAATAACTAATAACCTCATTCTTAAATCCTCTCTCATTCAGAAAGTTTTCGTGTTATATTATCCTTATAAGAAAGTTTTCATCTTTTCTTTCTCGGTTAAGATAATTGTAACATACGCTTCTATAAAAAACCTAAAATAATTCTTAAGATATTAAAAATAGTAAAATTTAAAGTTTTTTTAGAGAAAAAAATGATAAAGTCCAAGGTAGTAAAGAATCAATACTAAGAAAGGATCACAGATATGAAACAAAAAAAATGGATGCTTTGTCTATTAATGCTAACCCTTATCCTCGGACAGTTAGCAGGTTGTCAGAAAACAAACCAATCAAAAAAAGAAGAAGTTGCAATGGGGCGTTACAAGGAAGCAAATGTGGCAATGCCAGAAGGTGTAGAATCTGGCAAAGAAATAGCTTACTATCTTACAGTAAACCCGGAGCATAGATTTGAAGTTTATGCTGCAGATAAGCAAGATTTTTCACAAAGATGTTATGTCAGAAAAGAGGATGGGACTTGGGAAGAATCGATACCAGAATGGATGAGTAAGTTTGTGGGACAGGAATTGATCTCAGGAGTGACTTATGATACGGATGGAAATAGTTTTTCCTATCAGAAGATTCCTTCAGAGGATGGAGAGAAGGATCAAATTTATCTCTATAAAAGTACGAATCGAAAATCAGTAGATAAAATAAGTGTGGATGACTATAAAGACCCAGTTACTTCTTATGAGGTACCATTGCAGATTACGCCACTTAGCGAAGATATGTTAGCAGTATTGAACTACGAGACTGCAAATATCTATCAGGATGGTAAAAATATTGTATCAATTGATACGCAAGGTCACAGCTTTACATATTGTAATGATAAATTAGTAATCACCGATGGCAGTAAAGACTGCATCGATTTTATCAACATAAGTAGTGGTAAGATAGAGAATCAGATTGATTTTAAAAATCTTCGTAATCTTGATGCAACATATGCATGTGATAATGATGGTAATATTTATATTGTTACTAGGGATGGAGTCTATCGTACGACAGAAACTTCAAGTACGGTAGAAGAAATTATGGAAGCAAAGCTAACTGCTCTCAATCAACCATCTTTAGATATTGAAAAGATTATTGTATTGAATCAAAATGAATTTTATATCTTATATTGTGGAGAAGGAGGAAAACGTTTATTAAAACAATATCTATATGATGAGAGTTTACCAACCGTACCGGATAAAAAACTTACGATTGTGTCACTTTATGATTGTGATAGCGTACGACAAGGAATTTATACATTTGAAAAAATGTATCCGGATGTTTGGGTAGATTATCAAGTACTTTTGGACGGGGCAGATGGAGTACAAAAAAATGATGCTATCAATAAGTTAAACACAGAGTTATTAGCTGGAAGTGGGCCGGATATTCTTGTATTGGATGGATTACCGATTAATTCTTATAAGGAAAAGGGAGTGCTTGCCGATTTATCGATCGCATTGAAACCTTATTTGGATGAAAAAAAACTATTAGAGAATGTGGTGAAGAATACATCAAAAGAGAATAAGATTTATGCCATGCCTTTACGAATAGGGATTACTTATGTATATGGTGTTGATGAAGCGGTACAGAGTGCAGATTCTATTGAAAGTCTAGCTCAGTATGCATCTAGACAGCAGTTGCCGATATTCCCGAGCTATGCATTTGAAAATCAACAGTTAGCCCAGATTATGTTTGATTACTATTCCTATGAGTTTATTCAGGGGAAATCAATTGATGAAGGTAGACTAAGAGATTTCCTAGATAGTTTAAAGAATATTGCAGATCAGACGCAAATACGTCCAAATACAATGGGGTCTGCCTTTGATTTTGATAATAGTGATTTATTAAATGCTATTTTTCCCCAGTCCATCTATGTAAAACAATCACAATTGGGTATGATCACACTACAAGATATGATTTATTCCTTTGAACCAATTTTTGTTACGGATTATATGAATGGTAGCTGCTCCACTATTCATAGTCAGTATCGTCCAAGTGGACTCCTTGGTATCAATGCAAAAAGTGAACAGCAAGGATTAGCTGCACAGTTTGTGGAAACGATGTTTTCCCTAAAGGTTCAAAGAACTTATCTGGGAGAAGGATTCCCAGTAAATATAGATGCTCTAAAGGGATATGAAATGGAAGATGATGACCACTTATTCATTAATGATACTTATGAAGTAGGTCAGCCAAAAGATAAATCAAAATTGCAAAATATTTTAGACCTATGTACTACAGTAGATACCCCTATCATCGTTGATGAGGCGATGAAATCCATGGTCGTGGAAGAGGCAACAAGCTATCTAAATGCAGAACTTAGCCTACAGGAAGCAGTGGATGCAATCGTAAATAAAGTAAATATCTATCTGCAAGAGTAGGAGTGAAAGAGGATATCGTAATTTATAAAGTTACGATTTCCTCTTTCTTTGTATATATTTCCATTATGTACTTGCAATTCTAACAGTTGTTAGGTATAATGTATCTAACAACTGTTAGATACGGAGGCAGAAATGGAAGAGGCTATGACTACAAAGGATAAAATTGAGAAAACAGCATTGGATATGTTCTCAAAAAGAGGATATCGTGCAGTATCAATCCGTGATATCTGCAAAGAAGTCGGAATCAAAGAAAGCACCATTTACTACTATTACAAAAGCAAAAAGGATATTATGGATTCCCTAATTATGAAGGTAAATCAATTAATTGATGTGATGAAAGAGCGTTTTAATCTACAGTTTGAAGCCGTCACTGAGATAACAGAGGATGATATGTGTCAAGTAGCTGTGGCTTATTTTATGAATTATTATATGAATCCGTTTGTACATCAGATGCTTTCGTTTCTGACCATAGAACGAATGTCAGATCCTAATGCCGCAGATGTTTATCAGAAAATCGTTTTTGAACTTCCATTAAAGCAACAGGAAACTGTATTTGAAAAGATGATGGAGCGAGGATTTATCAGAGAAAATTCCGTCACAGTGTTAGCCCAGCAGTATAACGCAATTATCTATTTCGCTTTTCAAAAAAACTGTATGAGTGGCAGTATCACAGAGGAACAGAAGAGATTGTCACGGGAAGAAATCAGTAATAATATGAGAGATTTTTATTCAAAGATGAGGTGAGAAGAATGAACAATTATCGTAATAATAAAGCTGAAAGCAATATCATTCGTACATATGATGAACTCTTAATGCAATGGGAGATACCGGTGGAGGAATTCGACATACCAAGTCGCTATGGAGTAACTCATGTGATTACAGCTGGTGAGAAGACAGCTAAACCGTTATTCTTGTTTCATGGTGTTGGTGATGATTCTGCTTTAATGTGGATCTATAACGCTAAAGAACTTGCAAAACATTATCGGATCTATGCCGTTGATACAATTGGCGGACCTGGAAAAAGCAAAATGGGTGACGGTTATAATAAAGACTATAGTGATGTGGAGTGGATCGAGAGTCTTATGGAAGCATTTGAGATAAAAAAAGCATGCTTTGTAGGAACTTCCCATGGTGGGTATCTGGTGCAACTATTTACGTTAAAAAGGCCAGATATGGTTGAAAGAGCAATCAGCATCTCAGGTGCAGTGCCATGTGGGAGTAAAAAGGGAACTCTTCGTATGATGATGAAGATTTTCTTTCCGGAAGCATTGTTCCCGTCTATGAAAAATGCTGTGAAACTGCTTCATAAGATGTCTGGTGATAACGCGGCTGTATTTACGGAAAATCCGTTGATCGTTGAACATTATTACTGGCTATTAAAGGGATTTAATAATATGGCGATGAAATTCCATAAAATAGACCCATTTACAGAGGATGAGATTGCATCGATTCGAGAGAAAGTCTTTTACTTAGCCGGTGAGAAAGATTTATTTGAACAAATGGGTGGTAAACAGGCACTGCTGGATCATGGGATGAATGTACGTTTTTATCCGAATGCAGGCCATGGATTAAATCATGAAGAAGCCAAAGAAATCAATCAGATTATTGTTGATATCCTAGAAGGAAATATACATAACATAAGAAATAATGAAAAGATAGCTAGATAATCCATTTTCTTTCTATTTTGTCTGATGTATACTGAAAAAAAGAAATCTAGCAAAGGAGAAAGATTATCATGGCAAAATATCAGAATCCGGTTGTTCGAGGATGTTATCCAGATCCAAGTGTTTGTCGCAGAGGGGAATGGTTTTATCTTGTAAATAGTTCATTTGAGTTTTTTCCAGGGGTACCGATATCTAGAAGTAAAAACCTTGTAGAGTGGGAACACATCGGTTATTGTATTGATCGAGAAGAACAGCTTCAGTTAAGTCCTACGCTACGACAAAGTGCATCCGGAATCTTTGCGCCGTCCATACGCTGCAAAGATGATACGTTTTATATGGTGGTAACCAATGTTACAGAAGAAGAGAAAGATAACGGAAACTTTTATGTATGGACCAAAGATCCAGCAGGCGCTTGGTCAGATCCTATCTTTTTAGGAACTGAAGGAATTGATCCTTCCTTCTTTTTCGATGACGATGGAAATGATTATTATATTGGAACATCCAATCATCAAATTTATATCTGTACCCTAGATTTAAAAGAACAAAAAATAACGGGAAAACGAACGGTCATATGGGAAGGTACTGGTGGAAGTTATCCAGAAGGCCCGCATATTTATAAAAAATCTGGTTGGTATTATCTTCTGATCTCAGAGGGTGGCACAGAGCGAAGCCATATGATTACCATGGCACGCAGTAAGCAAATTGAAGGCCCATATGAAGCATGTCCTTATAATCCAGTACTAACGAACCGTAGTTTATTACGACCAATTGAGTCGGTAGGCCATGCAGATTTGGTAGAAGATTTGAATGGAAACTGGTGGGCGGTCTGTCTTGGAACAAGAACTTTTTCCTATCCTCCTAAACACAATCTTGGAAGAGAAACGATGTTGGTGCCTGTGAACTGGGAGAATGACTGGCCGGTATTTGGCAATCATGGTTCCTTAGATCAGGAAATTGAAACGGATTGTTTGCCTGCAAAATATACATATTGTGAAAAAAAACAGGATTATTACTGTGACTTTACTTCAGAAAAACTGGATCAGTCATGGAATTGCTTATATACACCACAGCATAGTTTTTACAAGACGGGCGACGGTACCTTACAACTGTTTGGAGATGAACATTCGCTCTGTGATATGGCTGGTTATGCTTGGCTGGGAGTTCGTCAATGTGAGCATAATACGAAAGCAAGCGTTGAACTGGAATTCAAGCCAATGGCACAGGAAGAAGCTGGACTAACAATCTTTATGAATCATAAACATCACTATGAGGCAGCACTTGTATTACAGGATGGAACTACGAAATTAATCTTAAGGAGACAGATTGGATCTTTATATCGGATCGAACAGGAGATAGCAGTTCCGAATGATAAAGTGACCCTTGAATTGGAATCCGATTTAGATAACTACACATTTTATTACCGATTAGAAGATGGCAAAAGGAAACTGCTTGGTAAGGGAGAAACTGTTTATCTAACAACCGAAGTTGGAGGTTCTTTTACTGGAAACTATATTGCACTTTATGCAATGGGAAATGGTAAGAATTGTTCGTCACCTGCTAAGTTTTCAAACTTTACTTATAAAGAAATCTAAGGAGGAGAAGGGTGGAAAGAAGAGCGGAATTTATTAAGATTAATGATCAGATCACAATGATCAATGATGCTGATGAATCTATCTACTATCTGATCTGTGGGACAAAAAAAGCATTGATGGTCGATACAGGTAATGGATATGAAGATGTCATGAAAATTGCAAGAGAACTAACGGATCTGCCGATTGAAGTCGTAAATACGCATGGACATTGTGATCATATTTATGGAAATATCTTTTGTCAGGAAGCATGGATGCATCCAAATGATTTTCCACTATGTGAGCAACATTTTGAATATGCACAAATAAAGGAATTAGGGAAAGGGAGAGGCTGTTGTCCATTAAAGCCATTACATAAGGAGCAAATTTTTGATTTGGGAGATGTAGTGCTTGAAGTAATCGAAATTTTTGGGCATACTCCAGGCAGTATTGGGCTTTTGGACCGAAAGCATCGAATCTTATTTTCTGGCGACGCCATCAATCCATTTATATGGCTACAGTTGGAGGAAACACTGCCACTATTAGAGTGTAGAAAGAATATTGGAGCCATGATGGATACTTATGGAGAATTGTTTGATCATCATCTTTGTGGTCATGTAAAGTATCTGATGCCGAAACAGCAGATATATGATCTGTTAGTTGGAATTGATGAGATCCTTGCAGGAGATATAAAAGAGGATAAGGATTATGAGTGGTTTGGTGGTGTGGATAAATATCACTTATACGCTGACGGAAACAACCGACAGATCTGTTATAGTGTAAAGAAATT
>JAQXNU010000264.1 GCA_029098165.1 Clostridiales bacterium | reverse complement strand
ATCCCACTTAGCAATCTCATCTTTCTGCTGCCATCCACATGAACTGCTTCATAATGATTTCCACTATAAACTAAATTAATGCCATAACATTCCCCATGATCTTCCGTCGTATGTTTTTTTGCTAGCATAACAAAAGGATTGTTACGATTGGATGAGGTTCCCGTATAAGAAGAATTCGAGATTACTCCTGGTAGACACTCATGGTCATTACGATTCATCTCACGAACCCAAGCCCCAGTAAAATTACTAAAAATATAATCTGTCTCACTAAAATCAAGCTGTGTACTTAAAATTCGATTGATTTCTATCACCTGATCCCCCACATTTACTAGTGTTGTGGATCTTGTAATGACATCCGAGTCCTCATATACACGATAGGACAGAATCAACGTAAGATCGTAAATTGCTTCTTTTAGATAGAGATCCAGCTGCATTGCTTTGTTCTCCTCGTCATAAGAACAAGGAAGAGAATTCAATGGCTTTACTGGACCAATCTCGCATCTCTCATACAAGAAATCACTTGTTGTACTTCCATTTGGAAATACAAGTTCAATCAATGGCTCTCGGATATCTCCTTTTCCATAGGAGGACATCTCTAAATTTTTATTTTCTAGGCCAAGGTTTGGAAATTTTTCCGAATAGGATAGCGAATTTCCCTGTGGAAAATTCATCTTCTCCGTGATCGCCAGGCTATCTGTCAGCCCTTCCACTTTCGCACCATAATACAGGTGCTCTAAGTGTTTGGAAGGAAGGACTGAAATCAGGTAACTCGTGTGATCAGTATTTAAAATAAACATATCATTTTTTTGTTGAATCATTCTATTACTCTCTTTCTTTTAATTCATGCGTAATACGACTTAACATTGATTCATTTAACTTATATTTACGAGTAAAGAAAATGATAGAGCAGATCAAACCGATCATCGGAATAACAATCATTAAGAATCTTAAACCATAAAGAGTGGAATTGGTCTGTACTAGTAAGTCCTCATCAAACTTGATCAAATCCAGACCAACTCCAGCTACAAATCCAGACACCGCAGAAGCCAATTTTACAACGAAGGTCTGTAAGGAAAAAATAACGCTTTCATTTCTCTGGTTATTTTTCCACTCTCCATAGTCTACGGTATCTGCTAAGAATATCGTGGTTAGTACAGTTGCAAGACCAAACCCAATAAAGATAATGATTGCTGCACCGCATAATAAAACAGCATTCTTAATCTGTAACATTCCAAATAGTAATAGTATTCCGTATCCTACCAATGTAGTAATGATCGCACCTGTTAAGATTTTTTTACATTCGTATTTTTTGCGAAGCACAGGCAAAGCTAACATCGCTAAAATCTGCGCAACCCCACCGATAGTTCCAAATAAACCAAAAAGACTTCCGTTTCCAATATCATATTTGAAAAAATATACGCCCAGCTGATTGGTCAAATACAAAGAACCATTAAAAATGATAATAGCGACTACAACGATAAGGGCCTGATCGTTATGCATCAAAGCAGATAACATGTCTTTGATTGTCGTACTCTTTTGCTTTACGGTATCTCTTGCTTTTTCCTTTACATTCAAAACTGTAATCGTTTCTGCAATCACAAAGAAAACAGCAACAATTGCTGTGAAGATTCGAAAACCAACACGCATGTCATTATTCATGACTTTTTCAATAAATAACATCGTTAATGCTGTTGGGATAGCATAACCAAATCCTGCACAGCTACGAGCGATTACAGTGATATTTTCTCGGTCTTTCCCAGGACTTGAGATGGCTGGTATCATCGACCAAAAAGGAATATCCATAACGGTATAAGTCATTCCCCATAAAATATAAGCAACGGAAATATATACTTTTAACGCATTACCAGTGATACTTTCTGGAACTGCAAACATTCCATAAAGAATCATTGCATTTAAGATCGTTCCAATAAAAATCCATGGTCGAAATTTACCATACTTTGTTTTTGTTTTTTCTACTATAATTCCCATAAAAGGATCATTCACAGCATCAAAAACTCGCGCAAACATGAACAGCGTACCAATAAATACACCAGAAACCCCTAATACTGATTTGTAGTAAATTAAAATAAAGGTGGAAACTAAAGAATATACCATATCTTTTCCTATGGCACCAACACCATAGGATGCTTTTTCTCGCACTGATAACTTCATAATGCTACCTCCTCTTATTCATGGCTAACTCAACCACTTTGTATGCTCCATCATATATTCCTTGACTTTTGCTTTGTATGATATTTTGACACATATCTGTTAGAATCTGCGGATCAGTTAAAAACAACTGAAGCATTTGAACAGTATGTGGAATATCCCTGCATTCTAGTGTTCCATCGCCGATCTCAGCAGAGTGAATTGCCCCCCATTGTTCATGTCCACCGACTCGTTTGATAAATAACTTTGGCACTGGATAAAATGCTAATTCACTCGGTTTTGTTACTAAAACATCCGCACTTCTCATTAACAAATTCGTTACATAAACTACTTCAAAGATATTGGAGTGATAAAAACTGTGAACTCCTGTTACATCCCTAGTAAGGGCCTGTTTGGTAAAGGAAACAGTCTTATCCCATTCATTAAAATGTTCCGTGGAAACCTGTTTTAACGCTGGAATTTCTTTGTTCAGATCCTCCCATACATTTTTATAATCTCCAACATTGACATAAATCACCGCTTTGTTCTTTTGTACATAAGGCAACAGATATCGAATAATGGCTGCAAAGATTTCCTTCTGCGCTCCTGCTCCACCGATTGTTAATAAAAATCTCATTGGTTTGCCATCTTTGACACGGGCTATTCTTGCAGCACAGTCACTTTCAATATTGCTTACCAATTCATGATCGATATAGTGGCCAGTGTAAACAATATCATCACCATTCATAGGGTTTAATACTTTATCTTTTTCCATACCATTTAACACGCGATATCCAAAGTAAGAAGAATGTGTTTGAATCGTATGAACACTACCTTCTGCTAAATGCAATGCCATTGGCCAATTATCTGGAATTGCATTAACCACATGCTTCATTCCTGCATGGAGCGCTGCCTGAGCTGGCCATACATGGGTTGCGACCAATGGGATTTCTTTCGGAACATTGCTAAATAGCGGCGTCATTAATTCTGCATTTTTCTGATCTACTGCATTATAGGATAACTTACGGAATCCTTCATAATTCATAGGCTCCCAGACAAAATGATTAAATAATTTACTTTTTTGCGATAATCTTGACCCTAAAGAATACAGTTTATTCTGTGCCTGAATTACTTTACTGCCAGTTGTCTGATCATATGAAGCTAAGTCCATCCAGTATGGGGTATATCCTAAGGCATTCGCAGCTGAAGCTATTGCCATAGAGATTCGATAGTGTCCAAATCCCATACGTATATTGCCTACAATCAGCCCCTTTTCCATGTCAAAAGCTTCACTCGTATCGCCATCCATTCTTAAATCCTTTACCCCGAGTACTTCACCGATTATTGGATTTTTCACTACATTCATTGGATAGCATTTTTTAGAATCATCTCCAAATTTTTTTGCGTATTTCTTTTTTGAATGATTCGCTTTGCGAATTGTCTTATTAGTCATAGGATTTCCAAAGATTTTACTTGTTCGTTCCATATGCTATCTCCTCTCTGTAACTTTCTATTCTAAATCCGATAATCCAATGTTTATTTCATGCTATCGGTCTGTCTTTTTTTGAATTCTAAAATGAATAACTACGGGTTCTACACCTTGAGAAGTTACCTTTAGTATACCTTCCCCTGCGTCTTTTTTTGTTTTAACATAAGTTCCGCTCATACCACCCGGAAGACTTATAGTGTCCGGGCCAATCAGTTCAATGTCTCCAGATACTTCTAGTTTCACCGTGGACTGTTCATAACGCAACAGCTGATCCGCATTTCCTAGCATACGAATCTGAACGGTAGCAACGTCATAGGTGGTATCTTCACATAGGTCCACATGATCTGCCTGAACCCATAATTTTTTTGAAATAATCGGACCACGTTCCACAACCTTGACTACTTTATCCTCTTTTATTGCCTCAAAACGATATCTACACTGGGCCTGTCCCCAGTTTCCAACATATTTACTATACAGATCAATGGCATCCTTCATTCGTAGATGATCCATGGCCATCAATTTTAATGCTAGCAGTTTATGTTTCCATGTGAGGCCAGCAAATCCTGCTTGAGAAAAAGCAATGAGCAGCTTCTTAATTGCATTTGCTTGACTTTTACTATAACCTTCTTTTTGTAACTGTTCTCCGATCATATCATCAATTAGAACAGGTGGATGTAACAGTCCTGAAAACTTTGACTTCTTTGTGCCTGTCTTCCTACAATCGAATGTAGTTATATATTCATCGTTTTTATATAGTTTGATACAATCTGCATTTGTAAATGCGTA
>JAQXNU010000263.1 GCA_029098165.1 Clostridiales bacterium | reverse complement strand
CCCAACGTTACCACCAGACCCAACGGTAACGCCGGACCCAACGGTAACGCCAGACCCAACGTTACCACCAGACCCAACGGTAACGCCAGACCCAACGTTACCACCAGACCCAACGGTAACGCCGGACCCAACGGTAACGCCGGACCCAACGTTACCACCGGACCCAACGTTACCACCAGACCCAACGGTAACGCCGGACCCAACGTTAATACCAGCTCCAACGGTAACGCCGGACCCAACGTTACCACCAGACCCAACGGTAACACCAGCTCCAACAGAGATCCCAACGCCAACACCAACAGAAATCCCATTGGAAGAAATTATCGATGATGAGATTCCTGAAGGTATTGTAGATGTAGAACCAGAAGATGAGATAACAACGGATAGCTCAGAGGGAAACTGTGAAGATCCAGTAGACATTACTGATGATAGTGTACCACAGGGTACAGCCAATCCGGAAAGTCTTCCTAAGACAGGAACGCTACCAGTTGAATTCTTCTATGGATTAGGATCTTGCTGCATTGTTATTGGTGGAAGAGTTTTAAGAAATAGAAAAAAGAAGTAAACTCAAGTTTGTTAGAGAAATTCTTCATCTAATAGAAAAGAAGTGTTGCTCCATAACTAAATTATAGTTATGGAGCAACACTTCTTTATAGAAAAATAACACCCTTATCATGAACTTGATCAGTCAATAGATAAGGGAGAATATAGTATTATGTAAATTATTGTTTATCTAACTTATCATCGAATTGTCCAGAACCATCACCCATAATAACATCGTACTGAATACCATGGGTATCTTTTACATCAAGTTCTTCGATTTCTGGTCTTTCATAATTCTTTTTCATATTGAACTCCTTTCGATAATATCTAATATAATAGAGTATTTAAAGCCGATTATTACTATACTTTGAGTATAGACTTCTCCTACATTGATGTCAATTAGATGTAACAAAATTGAAAGAATTGTCGAATGATAGCTACTGTCGTGGCTAAAGTTCAAATTGCGAATCTCTCAAGGGATGAGATTTCTAAAGTTTTAGAGAAAAATCTCTAACAATATTGTTAGGAAATTTGTATTATATATGGAAATTTGGTATATGTATACTGTAATTGAAAACCGAGAGAGAAATAGCATATAATAGAAGGAGGTAGACATGAAGAACTACAAAAAACCATGCTTTATTGATACAATGAATATTAAGATGGAAACTATTACAGCAAATAGTGGTGATCGTGAAGAAGTAGTTGCATTACCTGATGTTTGTCCAGTAAGAGGTTATCAACATCCAACTTTAGTATGGTGTGTGGGATGTAAGAATTATTATACTGAAGGTAGTCTCTTTAATCTTAAAGCACGTTGTAGTATAAGAAATACTTTTAACTAAAACAATGAATTGTATCATAAGAGTCAAAGCTATATTGTCGGTTGATAATGTAGCTTTTTTTACGTTGTCATATACGGTTATGAAAAAAGTAATGGAGCAGGAGAAGGTACATCAGTACCTACTTCTGCTCCACTACATTTATTTTTGTATATTTCGCAAGTTTTCTACTTATATGAGTTTTATATCTATGGTTTTTTATAGTCTATCACTGCTGATAAAAGCATTGCATAGATAAAAGTTATCTACGTGAATTTTTACATTCCCAGTAAAATCCACACTTAAATTCTTTGTTTGGGCATGTCTCACAGTTAGGATCAAAAGAATATCCTGAGGAAGGATCGGTATCACAAGAGTTTTTGAACATTGCTTTTGGACAATTAAATTCATTGCTGCATGCATTCACTACCTCATGGAAGATATGTTCTTTTGTGATAAATTCAGGCTTTCGATAAGTTTTCATGATTATTGCTCCCTTCTCTATATCAGACTAATTATATCTGTTGTGGAAAATTAAGTAAATTGATGTTACAACTTTGTAAGATACTATTTATGTATAAGTTTGAGTTACATTTACTTGATAGAAAAGAGGAGGGGTGATACACTATAAATGTTATTATGTTAATGTCAATATATTTAGGAGACCAGTTATGAAGAATCATACATCAATTAAACTAGTACGAAAGCTAGAAGTTGCGGATTTAGAAGGCGACAAGGTTATGGTTGATTTCAGGACAGGGAAATATTTTTGGTTAAAAGGAATTGCAAATGATATTTGGGAATACTTGTGTAGCTATGAAAAAATTGAAATTTCGTATATTATTGATCAGCTTTTGAAAGAATATGAAGTGGATCGAGAAACATGTGATCGAGAAGTGCGGGCATTTCTTGAGCATCTAGTTGAGATTAAGTTTGCCAAGTATTGTTAAGCAATACTTAAGATAAAGTTAGGAGAATACATATATGGTAGAAGGAAGTTTAGTATTAGAAGGTGGATCACTACGTTGTTTATTTACCGCAGGTGTATTGGATGTTTTCATGGAGCAGGGAATTGAACTATCCAATGTGATCGGTGTATCGGCAGGTTCTTTAAGTGGTATCAACTATGTCTCAAAGCAAATCGGTCGAACTGCGAAGGTAAATATCGATTACGTAAATGATCCACATTATCTGGGATTTCGTAATCTTATAAAATCTCAGCATAGTGTGTTTAATTTTGATTTTCTCTTTGGAGAGATTACAGATACTTTAGTTCCATTGGATAAAGAAGCATTCTTTCAGTCAAAACAAAAGATAGAGTTTGTAGTTACCAACTGTGAGACGGGGAAAGAAGAGTATATTGGAAGAGATGATATGGAAGATCCACTTCTTGCAGCACGTGCTTCTGCTAGTATGCCACTATTATCACCTCGTGTCGTAATTGAAAATCAGCATTATCTGGATGGTGGTATTGCAATGCCAATTGCATATCAGAGAGCGATTGATGAAGGACATCAAAAAATTGTCCTTGTCTTAACGCGAGAAGATGGATATCGCAAGCAGGAACAGTCCAAGGCAATTCTTCATGCGTACCGTAGAGTTTACCGGGAATATCCTGAATTAATAAAAAAACTGGAACAGATACCAAATCATTATAATGAGATGCAGGAAGAAATATCGAAGCTTGAGAAAGAAGGAAGAGTTTTTATCATTCGACCAGATGAACCAGTCCTTGTGTCACGAATGGAGAAGGATGTCAGTAAGTTACAAGCACTTTATAAAAGTGGGAGAAGAATTGCAACTGAGCGTTTACAGGCGTTGCAGGATTACTTGGAGGTTTAGATGAGACTGAATGATAATGAGATAAAAGCAGTTATATTTGATATGGATGGCCTAATGATTGATACCGAAAAATTGTATCAGCGATTTTGGAAAGAAGCTTTAGAATTCTATGGATTTCATGCAACGCAGGAATTATTATTAAACCTTCGTAGCTTATCTAGGGACTTGGCAAAGCAATTATTAAAAGATACGTTTGGAAACAGTGTGGATTATAGTCAGGTCCGTTTAAAACGGGTAGAATTGATGGATCAGTACATTTTCAACCATGGAGTTGAAAAAAAAGACGGCCTGGATCATTTATTAGATTTTTTAAAGCAGAATGAGATTCGTATGGCAGTAGCTACGGCAACGGAGTATGAGCGAACGAAGCGTTACCTGTCAGCTGTTAACGTATTTCACTATTTCGATTATATCGTATGTGGTACGATGGTGCCCCATGGAAAGCCGGCACCCGATATCTATCAGAAAGCGGTGGAGTTATTAGGACTACAGCCCAAGGAGTGTCTGGCACTGGAAGATTCACCGAATGGTGCGAACTCAGCGTTGAGTGCAGGATGCCACGTTATTATGGTTCCTGAACATGGGAATGAAGAAGAGGAACTAGCGGTTATGAAGGTGTGCAGTTTAAATGAAGTCATTGGGTTATTAAGATGAGATAGAGCTTATGAAATCGTGAAATAGGGATCGGAAGTTTAATTCCATCCCTATTTTTTGTGATGGAATTAAAATAGATCATCAGCTAGGCGGGTAGTCTCTATATATTTGTAAACCTAATAAGTAAAAATGGTTGACAAATACTCAGACTAGGTTTATACTAATCCCATCATCATTCAAAGGAGAAAACGAAATCATGAGTACAAAAAAGCAGTTAAATGTTAAGAGTCTTACAGTAATCGCCATGATGACAGCTATTTTATGCGTATTAGCACCGTTCTCAATCCCGATTGGAGATATCCCGATCTCTGCTGCTACTCTTGTTGTTTATATTGCTGCTGTTCTATTGGGAACGAAAAGAAGTTTAGTTTGTGTGGGATTGTACATATTAATTGGTCTGGCAGGTGTGCCTGTATTCTCAGGCTGGAAAAGCGGAGCGGCTGTCATTGCAGGTCCAACAGGAGGATACCTGTTAGGATATTTGTTGATTGCGTTGCTTACAGGTTTATTTCTTAAGATTGGCAAGGGAAAGATACCGATGATGGTCTTAGGAATGGTACTAGGGACCATTAGTTGCTATGCGGTAGGTACGATATGGTTGGCTCATCAGTTATCGTTAACGGCAAAGGCAGCATTATGGGCAGGTGTTATTCCATTTTTACCTGGAGATATCGCAAAGATCGTGGTTACAGTATTGATTGCAGTACCTACAAGAAAGCATTTATTGAGATTTATTGAAGGAAATTAGATTTAAGCAAATGAAAGAAAACAGTATGAGAGTAGTACTAGAAAGACAGAAATTAGGCGATAGCATTGATTTCTGTCTTTTTTTATGGTGGAGATTCATCCTATTTGTATGAAAAGGGATTGAATTGTCGATGAAAGCATTGAGAGATTTTTTAAGACATGTTTACAAAAAAAGGGAGCGATGCTATACTAAAAATGTTAAATATTTACAATTATTTAGTTCGTTACTGGAGGTAGATATGAAATTAGCGGTTGCAGGTATGGGGTATGTAGGATTAGTAGCCGGTGTTTGTTTTGCGCATATGGGACATGATGTTACCTGTGTTGATTTGGATGAGAAAAAGATTGCAATGTTAGAACAGGGGAAATGTCCGATTTACGAGCGGGATCTAGAAGAATTGATGCAGCAAAATTATGAGCTTGGCAGGCTACATTATACTACCAATTATCAGGCAGCCTATGAATATGCAGATGCAATTTTTATCGGAGTAGGAACACCAGTACAGCCAGACGGATCAGCGAACTTAACATACATAGCCAAGGTGGCAAGACAGATAGCAGAAAGTGTAAAACAAGATTGCTTGATCGTAGTGAAATCTACGGTACCAGTTGGAACGAATGATAAAGTAGAACAGTTTATTAAGGACTTTTTAGTGCATGATGTTAAGGTTGAGGTTGCAAGTAATCCTGAGTTCTTAGCACAGGGAAGCGCAGTTCATGATACTTTAAAGGCAGCAAGAGTTATCATTGGTACAGAGAGTCAAGAAGCAAGAGATAAGCTGTATGAGATATATGAACCATTTCATTTACCGATTGTTGCAGTAAGTAGACGAAGTGCTGAGATGATCAAATATGCTTCGAATGATTTTTTGGCATTAAAGATATCTTATATGAATGAAATCGCGAATCTTTGTGAATTGGTTGGAGCGAACATTCAGGATGTGGCACGAGGCATGAGTTATGATCGTAGAATTGGGGAGAGCTTTTTAAATGCAGGTATTGGTTATGGAGGAAGTTGTTTTCCAAAGGACACAAAGGCTTTAAAATATCTTGCCAAACAGAATGGATATCAGTTAAAGACAGTTGAGGCAGCAGTCGATGTGAACAAGTCGCAAAAGATACTTTTATTCAAGAAGGCTTGTAAAAGATTGATCACATTCAGTGATTTAAAAGTAGCTATTTTAGGGTTGACATTTAAGCCTGGAACGGATGATTTAAGAGAGGCGCCATCGATTGACAATATAAAGTTGCTTTTGGAACGTGGGGCAAAGATTCATGCTTATGATCCTGTTGGAGAAGAGAATATGAAAAAATTATTTCCTAGCATAACTTATGAAAGCACACCTGCTAAGGCATTAGAGAAATCCCATCTGTGTTTCATATTCACAGAGTGGAAGGAAATTCGAATGATCGAACCAGCTAAGTATAAAGAACTGATGAGAACTCCACTTGTTTATGATGGAAGAAATATATATGATACCAAATCAATGAAAGAGGCTGGAGTAGAATATTATTCTGTAGGGCGATTGTGAGTGAAAGGAAGTAGATTTATGGGGTGGAATATTAGGAGAGTTCTTATTACTGGTGGAGCAGGATTTATTGGGTCAAATCTTAGTGAAACGCTCTTGAAAAAGAACATTGAGTTAGTCATCGTGGACAACTTTAATGATTATTATGACCCACACTATAAAGAAGAAAACCTTCAGGAAGTTGAGTATATCGCCAAGAAATATGGTACTCAGTTATTTGTTTGTCGTGGTGATATTTGTGATACGAATTTTATCAATCAGGTATTTATGATGTACAAGCCAGACATGGTCGTTCATCTAGCTGCCTATGCTGGTGTCCGACATTCTATTGAGAAGCCTGCACTTTACATGAAGGTGAATGTTGATGGAACGATCAATCTCTTAGAGGCAATGAAAAAATATCAGGTAAATCGTTTGGTCTTTGCTTCCTCTTCCTCGGTGTATGGCAATAATAAAAGTATTCCGTTTTGTGAAGAAGACAGCGTAGATGCACCGCTTTCCCCATATGCAGCCTCAAAGAAAGCTGGAGAGCTGATCTGCTATACCTACCATAAACTTTATCATATCAAT
>JAQXNU010000262.1 GCA_029098165.1 Clostridiales bacterium | reverse complement strand
CTGGTGTATATGATAGTTCACAGGATAAAAAAGTGCAGATCAGTAGAGAAAGAATTCGCGCCTTTGAAAATGCGATTCGACTATCCGATTTTATCAGCAATATTCATATGCTGGCAGATAATGATCACTCATTATCCACTTCATTATCTAAGATCACACTTCCAGCGGATGCAAATAAAGAGTTATATACATATATGCTTACGACGGAACCAGGAAAGATGGCAGAAGCGTCAAAGAAGAACTTTATTTGTTTTGGTTCCATACCTGAACTTGATAGTATTCTACATGATGATTCTTCTTCCTATGCATTTCAGGTAGTACGTTACTTTACACAAGGAAATGCCTTCCTTGTAGCAGACATTGATAGGGAGCAAATCTATAATATTTTACATAAGCTCGATATGGGCGAAAATAGCTTAATTTCATTAATACTAGAGGATGGGACGGAGATTACCATCAATCATGACCAGGAAAAAGTAGATACTGTTCAGCTTGCAAGTCAACAGTTTTATACTGACGCAGTTGCAAGTGGTGAAGCACTTGTACAAAAAACTGTGGATTTTGAGGGAGAAGACTATTTGTTTGGTCTTCAAAAGATTGGTGAGAGTAATATACGTATTAGTTCCTTAGTGCCTATGGATAATGTAATGGAACAGGCAAACCAGATTCGTGTGTTCACTGTCATTATTGTACTTTTAGCAAGTGCAATTGCTTGCTTGATCGGATTTAGAATCGCAAATAGCATGGGCAGAACAATTCGTCAGTTATTAAAACAGATTCAACATGTAACAGAAGGGGATATGACGGTTAAATTCACTTCAAAGAAAAAAGATGAGTTTGGTTTATTGGCAGATCAATTAAATCAGATGGTAGAACATACTAAGTCACTCATTGGAAAGATAAAAGAGACGGCATCGTCCTTATCGAGTGCAGCACAGGATGTAACGACTGCGTCGATGGAATTTGTAAGTTCTGCTGAAAGTGTAAAGACAGCAACTTCAGAAATTGAAGCAGGAATTGTGTCCCAGGCAGAAGACTCTGTGAAGAGTACCGAGCAGATGGATGCATTATCTCAGAAGATACAACTTGTACATAATAATGCTCAGATCATCCATGAGATAGCAGACAAAACGCAGGAATCGGTTAAGAAGGGGAATGACAATCTGAAGCAGATTCATAAAAAAACAGAAATCACTACAGAATCAACGGAAGAATTTATCCGTAATGTATCTGTACTTGAGCAAAAATCCAAGGCAATTGGAAGTATCGTTACAGTAATTAATGAAATATCAGAACAGACTAATTTATTATCCTTAAATGCTTCAATCGAGGTTGCACGTGCTGGTGAAGCTGGACGTGGTTTTGGTGTTGTTGCACAGGAAATCCGTAAACTTGCAGAGCAGACGATGGCTTCCGCGAAAAAGATTGATGATATTATATTGGATATAGTAAATGAGACGGATCGTACTGCTACAGTTGCAAAGCAAGCTGAGGTATATGTAAAAGAACAGCAGGAAATCGTATTGCAGACAGAAGAATCGTTTGATGTGATGAATAAACAGGTAGATGTCTTAAGCGAACAGTTAGATGGTATTCTTAAGAATCTGATCGACATGGAAGGTATGCGTACCAAAACACTAGATTCCATTAGCGATATCTCTGCAATTTCAGAAGAAACGGCCGCATCTTCTAGTGTTCTTAGTGACAGTGCAAGCAGACAGTTTGATGTGGTAACGAACTTGACTACAATGGCAGGAAATTTGAGCAACTATGCGAAAGAATTAGAGAATTGTGTAGAAGAATTTCATATTTAATATAAGCAGAACATAGCATTTGTAAAAGAACCTTCGAGCTTAGGCTCGAAGGTTCTTTTTTTACAGTGAATAACGTGCTTTATCCAATAAAAACAAGATACGATTATTTACAAATACTCCATGATGTACCATTTAATAGAAATGATAAAATATGATAAAATATTATGTCCTGCTATTAAAAGGTTAGTCGGAGAATATTACAACGAGAGAGAGGTATTTTATGGCAGAGAAACATAAATTTAAGAGTGATTATGTAGTTACAGAAATCACAAAGAGAGGATTTCGTGGAACTAAGCAAAAAAAGGAACTGATCTATAAAGGAAATTATTATAGTATTAAGAGTGAAACAATAAAGATTAGACATTTAAAATGGACCTTTTTTATTCTTGTATGTATGATTGCCGCCATATTCCTTGGAATTGGTGTTTTAAACAATGAGGGAAGTAGAAAGTTATACGTTATACTTCCATATGTCTTTATGTTTCTTCCTATATTTTATGGTTTTATAGGAACATTTAAGCTACTTCATGCGAATTTAAAGATGACACATATCGAATATGAACATACCGTAGAACGTATCAAAAAAAGCTCACTATCTCTAATTATCATTGCTATAACGACGATGATTGGACAGATCATTTTTTTGATCCGTAATCATGTTACAAATGTGAGAAGTCTGGATTATGCATTTTTAAGTGGTGTTCTTATGATTGGTCTATTGGCATTGATTTTATTACAGTTGCAAAGTAAGTATGAGGTGATGGAAGAACCAGGCACTTAATTGAATCGTCTTTAATAGAAAAAGACAAATGTAATTCGTGAGTGTACAAAATAATAGAAGTTTTTACTGTATAATTGTATACAATGCATATAAAAGAAAGGATATTTAACCTAAATAATTCCACAAATGACAAATTCAAGCAGAAGTTATCCATAAAAATGAAATATTATTACATTAATGGCAAAATATTTAATATTCATCCACGTTGACAAAAGTATTACCACATGTTAACATTTCTGATAAACAAGGTCGATTCGACCAATAAAAAGGAGTGATTACATGAGAAGAAATAAGTTTCAAAAAGCACTTTCGGTTGCTCTTACTCTTAGCATGTGTGCAGCGTTAACTGGCTGTGGTAAAGGAGATAACAAAGGCAACCAGGATAAGACACCATCCAATGGTGGCAACACAGTTACCGAACAAACAAATGAAACTCCGTTAGTAGTCGGCTATTTACAATTTAACGAGAAGTTTAATCCTTTCTTCTACGATACTCAAACTGATCGTATGGTATTAGATATGGTAAGCGTTCGTCTCTTATCAACAGATCGAACTGGTGCTAATGTCTTAAATGCCATCGAAGGTGAAACTATCCCTTATAACGGTACCGATTACACGTATAATGGTATTAGTAATATCGAGGTAGACTATGATGAAGCGACTGACATTACTACATATAAACTTAAAATCAGAGATGATGTTAAGTTTAGTGATGGACATGTATTGGATGCAGATGATGTAATTTTTTCTTATTATGTATTTTCTGATCCAAGTTATGATGGAAGTGTAACGCTTTATTCTGTTCCTATCATCGGTATGCAAAACTATCGTAAAAACAATTCTAATGCTGAGAGTACAACGGTATCAGACGAGGAAATTGCGAATGGCTTAGCAAACTTAAGTGAAGCAGCACAGAATAAGATTATCGAACAGATCATTGTTCCAACACTTACAAGTGAAGTTGAATGGGCAAAGAGTCTTTACGGAAATGATTCTTATAAACAATATACAGAACAATATCCAGAACTAAAAGACTTATATGCACATTTTTATAGCATTGATGAATCTTATGATTCAACAAAAGCAGCAGATGAGTCTCAGGTTCTTGCAGATATCATTGCTCAATACGGTGCTAATTACCAAGCATTAGGCGAAAAATATGCAGCAGATGAAACTTACTATGATAATGATGTAATGAAAATTGTTACTGACTGTATCTTAGAAGAAAAATTATCTGCTGGTGGTGAAGAAGTAGCTAATATCGAAGGTATCAAAAAACTTAGCCAGACAGAAGTAGAAATTAAAGTCAAAGGTTATGATGTAACTGCAATCAATAATATCTTTGGTAATATCGTAGCACCTTTACATGTTTATGGTGATGAAGTAGCTTACGACTATGAGAATAATCAATTTGGTTTTACAAGAGGAGACGTATCTTCTATTAAGGCACTTTCAAAACATCCAGTTGGTGCAGGTCCATACAAATTCTTAAAATATGAGAATAAAGTTGTATACTTTGAAGCAAATGAAAATTACTACAAAGGTGTACCAGCAACAAAGTATGTTCAGTTTAAAGAGACAACAGAAGCTGATAAGATCAGTGGTGTAGGAACAGGAACAATCGATATCGCAGATCCTAGTGGTTCGGTATCCGCATTCGCTGAAATCGCAAGCTATAACTCCAATGGTGAGTTATCTGGTGACAAACTTACAACAAGTAGAGTAGATAACCTAGGCTATGGATATATTGGTATTAATGCCGAAACGGTAAATGTAGCAGGAGAAAAGGACTCCGAAGCTTCCAAAGCTTTGAGAAAAGGTTTAGCTACAATCATTTCTGCATACCGAGATGTAACAATCGATAGTTACTATGGTGAAGTTGCAACTGTGATCAACTATCCAATTTCTAATACTTCTTGGGCGGCTCCTCAAAAATCGGATGAAGGTTACAGGGTAGCTTATAGTACAGATAAAGATGGCAATGACATCTATACATCTTCAATGACGCCAGAAGAAAAGTATGAAAAAGCGCTTGAGACTTCAATTGATTACTTTAAAGAAGCTGGCTATACATTTGATGAAACAACAGGAAAATTCATAGCTGCTCCAGAAGGCGCTAAGCTAGAATATGAAGTAATCATTCCTGCTGGTGGTAATGGTGATCATCCAACATTTGCAATCTTAACAAAAGCAAAAGAAGATTTAGCTAAGATCGGTTTTACGCTTACAATTAATGATCCATCCGATTCCAACAAACTTTGGGAACGTCTTGATGTAGGTACTCAGGAAATGTGGGTTGCTGCATGGGCTGCAACTACAGATCCAGATATGTACCAGATTTACCACAGTTCAAATGCTGTCGGATTAGGTGGTTCCGATTCCAATCACTATCATATTGCAGATAAAGAGTTAGATCGCTTAATTATGGAAGCAAGACAGAGTGCAGATCAGGGTTATAGAAAAGCTATTTATAATACATGTCTTGATATCATTCTTGATTGGGCAGTTGAAATTCCAGTTTACCAGAGACAAAACTGTGTGATCTTCAGTACAGAACGAGTTGATATGTCTACTGTAACTCCAGATATTACTACTTACTGGAGTTGGATGGATGAAGTTCATAAGATTAAGATGAAATAATTATAATTACTGATTTAGAACAGAATGATTCTTTTGGAAAGATTCATTCTGTAGGAAATGAGACTATCTTACCAGGGGGGATTCGATGTTTTGTTAGAATCATTCCCTGGTAATTTGCCCTTGTTTGGGATAGTTAGTCGATATCTAAGGTTAACCTCCGGGGGAACACAGGAAAAAAGTAGATAATGTGAGGTTTATTATGCGAAAATATGTATTGAAAAGAATTGCTACTAGTGTAGTGATCTTATTCTTTGTTTCTTTGATCATATACTCAATTTTACGTTGTACTCCAACTTCCTACATAGAAACACTAGCGAGAGAACGTGCTTCTCAGCCAGGTTCCAAAAGCTATGCAGAGTGGTTAGAACAGTTAAATGCAGTATATGGAATGGATTGTGGCATTCTACAAGGATTCTTTAAATGGTTAGGTTCTGCAGTACGCGGCGAATTCGGCGATTCTTGGTTTTATAATATTGCAGTTACTGAAAAGTTTTCAAGTGTTATCTGGGATTCCTTCTTCTTAGGATTGATCTCATTTGTTTTACAGATTTTAATTGCAATTCCACTCGGAATCTTAAGTGCGAGAAAGCAGTACAGTAAAACGGATTATGCAGTAACAGTTATCGCTTTAATTGGTATCTCTTTACCAACCTTCTTCTTTGCAACAATCCTTAAGCTTATTTTCTCAATCAAACTTGGATGGTTTGATTTATATGGTAAAGTTGGACGTTACTACGACCAATTGAGTACTTGGGGCAAATTCTTAGATGTGGCAAAACATTATGTGTTACCAGTTTTAACAATCGTTATTGTAAGTATTGGTAGCTTAATGCGATATACAAGAACAAATATGTTAGAAGTATTAAATTCTGATTTTATTCGTACAGCAAGAGCAAAGGGTTTATCTGAAAGCACAGTTATCAATAAACATGCTTTTCGTAATACCTTAATTCCTATTGTAACTATTATCGGTGGTACACTTCCAGGATTATTTTCGGGTGCAATGATCACGGAGACATTATTCCAGATACCTGGTATCGGATATACCTCATATCAGGCAATGGTATCAGGCGATATTCCATTTGCCATGTTCTATATGACATTTATGGCCGCCTTAACACTTATGGGTAACTTAATCTCTGACATTTTATATGCAGTAGTTGACCCAAGAGTTCGTGTAGGCTGATTATCGTAGGAAAAAGGGAGAATAGTATGGAAAATAACAAAAAGAATATGGCGTTGGATGATGAACAGAGAGTACGTGTACTTAGTCCATCCATGCTTGTTTTTAAGCGATTTATTCGTAATAAACTCGCTATCGTTGGTACATTTATCATAATTGGTATGTTTTTATTTGCATTTCTTGGTGGCTTAGTAAGTCCTTATGGCGAAAGTCAAGTATTTATGGGATATGAAACAATATCCAAAGAATATGCAAGTGTTACAAGAAATAAGGAGTACCGTTATACAGTTGCCGAAGGAAAGGAATTTCCATCTGCAGCTCGTGCAACAATGATACTTGCAGTAAATAAAGGAGAATCTGAATTTACTGCGATGGATCAGACATATGCATTAACAAAAGAAGGAGATCAGTTCTACCGAATCTCCTTAATGGACAAGTTAGCGACTGCTACAAGTCTCCGTGGCATTAAAACAATTGCTGCAGTAGGGGAAAAAGAGTTAACTTCTGAGTTAAAAACAGCATTCGAAACTGCTTTAACGAACAAGGAGACATCTTTTGAACTTGACGGTGTTACTTATTATATTAATGGTGATGCAAAAACATCAGTTTTATCTACACATGAGGATGTTGCTTTTGCATCTATGAAAATTTTTGATGTCTATGCACAGGATACACAATTAAACTACAATTTCAAATTAACTGCACAAAGAGCAATCTCAGAAGGAGCTTCTGAGTTCACAGTGGATGGTAATGACTATAAGCTTGAAGTAGAAGAAGAGAGTGCAATTGTATACGCTATGGTAAATGGAACTGCTACCGAGTATGCTCAGATCACTGATCTGATTGTACAGCCCATTGACAGCAATACATTTCTTGACATTACATTTAAAGCTTTAGTTGAGAATGCGATCGCTGATGGCGAAACTTCCTTTACTCAGATAGATGGCGAAGGTAATGAAGTTACTTATACCATTGAGAGAAAGAATGAACAGTTTACAGTGAAAGCAGACAGTAAAACTCAGGTAATTCAGATTTATGCAAAGCCAAGCAAAGCGCACTGGTTAGGTACGGATGCGAATGGTATGGATATCCTTACAAGATTAATGTATGGCGGTCGTATCTCTCTGATCATCGGTTTTATCGTAGTTATCATCCAGGTAACCTTAGGTGTTGTCCTTGGTGGTATCGCAGGTTACTTTGGTAAATGGGTAGATAATCTTATCATGAGAATCGTAGATATCTTTTACTGTATTCCATCCCTGCCATTGGTCATCATCGTTGGTTCCATAATGGATCAGATGAAAATTGACCCACAGGTTCGAATCTATTTCTTAATGTTAATCCTAGGTCTCCTTGGATGGCCTGGTATAGCTCGTATGGTTCGTGGACAGATTCTTTCCCTTCGTGAACAAGAATTTATGACAGCGGCAGAAGCAATGGGCATCTCCATTCCACGTCGAATCTTTAAACATTTGATTCCAAACGTAATACCACAGTTAATCGTTATGGCAACTATGGGACTTGGTAGTATCATCTTAACAGAATCCACATTAAGTTTCTTAGGACTTGGTGTTAAATTCCCATTTGCATCCTGGGGTAATATCATTAGTGCAGTTTCTAATGTTCATGTTATGACAAACTTCTGGTTTGTATGGATTCCTGCCGGTATGTGTATCTTGTTGACTGTATTAGCATTTAACTTTATCGGAGACGGTTTACGTGATGCATTCGATCCTAAGATGAAAAGGTAGGTAACATATGAAGAGTGAAGTAAAGAAGAATAAAAAAGCAAATTATATATCGGGTAAAGAGTCACGTCGTATCTCTCGTGAAAACCGCAAAATAACAAAAGAATTTGAGAAGAAGAGAAATCGTAAGAATATCCCTGCTTCTGAATATATGACAGAAATGAAAGATCCAGAAAACGTAGTAGAATTTGATAATCTTCATACGTATTTCTTTACCGATATTGGTACTGTTAAATCGGTAAATGGTGTTTCCTTCAACATACCAACTGGTAAGACAGTTGGTGTTGTAGGAGAGTCTGGCTGTGGAAAGTCAGTAACAAGCCTTTCTCTTATGCAGTTAGTACAGCGTCCTCAAGGACAGATCGTAGACGGCTCCATTCGCTTTAATACAGGTCATGAAGTATACGATATCGCAAAAACTCCAGCATCTGAGATGAGAAAGTTACGTGGTAACCAGATCTCAATGATCTTCCAGGAACCGATGACAAGTTTAAATCCAGTATTCCGAATAGGTGCTCAGATTGAGGAAGTAATTGAACTTCATCAGAAGTCCATGTCCAAGGAAGATATTAAGGAACGTACGATTGAGATGTTAAAGCTTGTTGGTATTGCCAATGCAGAAGGCGTTTATTCGATGTTCCCTCACGAACTATCTGGTGGTATGAGACAGCGTGTTATGATCGCAATGGCACTAGCCTGCAATCCACGTCTGATCATTGCAGATGAACCAACCACAGCTCTTGACGTTACAATTCAGGCTCAGATTCTCGATATCTTACGCAGTTTAAAGACAAAGATTAACAGTTCCATTATGTTGATCACACATGATTTAGGTGTAATTGCTGAAATGGCGGATTACGTAGTTGTTATGTATGCGGGACGCGTAGTAGAAAAGGGAACTGTTCACGAAATCTTTAATAATCCAAGTCATCCTTATACAATTGGTCTGATGAAATCCAAACCAGTTGTAAATAAACAGGTGGACCGTTTATATAGTATTCCTGGCAAAGTTCCAAATCCAATTAATATGCCAGACTACTGCTACTTTAAAGACCGCTGTGACCGTTGTATTGGCGCTTGTGACGGGGAATACCCACATGAGATCCAGCTTTCTGAGACTCATATAGTTTCCTGCTATCGATATGATGAACGTTTTAAGAAGGAGGCAGGCAATGACAACTAAAAAACATGAATTAAATGAAAAAAGTGAATTTATCCTCGAGGTAAATGATCTTCAGAAATACTATCCGATCAAATCTGGCGCATTATCCGGACCAAAAAATTTTGTAAAGGCTGTGGATGGTGTCAGCTTTAAGATCCGTCGTGGTACAACGATGGGGCTTGTTGGTGAGTCTGGTTGTGGTAAAACAACTGTAGGGCGTACAATCTTAAGACTTCAGGAGAAGACAGGCGGTAATGTATTATTTAATGGCGTAGATTTACATGATCTTAGTAAAAAGGAATTACGAGCAATTCGTCCAAAAATGCAGATTGTATTCCAAGATCCATATTCTTCTCTTTCTCCACGATTACCAGTTGGTGAGATTATTGGAGAGGCAGTGCGCCAGCACAATATCGTTCCTAAGAACGAATTAGCGAACTATGTCGATAAGATTATGTCTCAGTGTGGGCTTCAGTCCTTCCATGCGGATCGTTATCCTCATGAGTTTTCCGGTGGTCAGAGACAGCGAATCTGTATTGCTAGAGCATTGGCATTAAATCCAGAATTCGTGATCTGTGATGAGCCTGTTTCTGCACTTGATGTATCAATTCAGGCACAGATCATCAACTTGTTAAAGGATCTGCAGAAGGAACATAATTTAACGTATCTGTTCATCAGTCACGATTTATCCGTAGTGGAGCATATTTCAGATACGATTGGTGTTATGTATCTTGGTACGATGGTGGAATATGGAGATAAAGTAGATATCTTTAAAGAACCATTGCATCCATATACAAAGGCATTATTTAGTGCGATTCCTATGCCGGACCCAGATGCGAAGATGAATCGTATCATCTTAAAGGGAAGCATTCCTTCCCCAGCGAACCCACCAGCGGGCTGCAAGTTCCATACTCGATGTGAGCATTGCATGGAAGTTTGTAAGACTCAGCCTCCAAAAGCTGTTGACGCTGGAAATGGACACATGGTGGCTTGCCACCTCTACGATAAGTAGTAGGACCGCCAATTTTCATGGATTGTGTTTGAAAAATAGGGGACTGTGAAAAAACACAAAAAGAGCAACGAGGAGAGAGACGGTGAACCATAATAGAATTTTGATGCCTTTCCCTTTCGGCCGGACTTAGCCAAATTCTAATATGGTTCACCGCCTCTCATGCTCATCTCCTTTGCTGTTATTTCACAGCCCTCTACTTCTTGCAAGTTTTTAGAGAAGGAACATTGCAGAAAAGCTGATTTTATGTATATAAAATCTAATTTTGGGAATGATAGTTGCATTGAAAGAATGGATGAAGGAGTGAATGAGGATGATCAGTAGTGAGGATTCTACAAGAGAAATGCCGATTAATCGAGACTATGATGCGAAGGTGACTAATGAGGTGTTTCTTCCTGACACCGATATTCCGAATGGAGAAACAGACCCTTTTGAAGTTGACAGTGCAACCAATTTTGGCGAAAGCAAGGACGATATGATGGATCGAAATATGGCAAACGAAGTTGGGTCAACAGGAGCAAGTGATGAGTTAACAGCTACGTTGGATATGGGAGCAATGAAGACAAAAGGGATCTTTCGAGTTCATGAGGAAAAAGTAGCTGATATGAATGTGGAAGGAATGCCCTGGTTTCATGATAAAATTGATGAGCAAGAATTACAGATGAGACGAAGTGTTCCAGAATTAAATCGACGTGAAACAATACGTGTGATCATGAGCTCTTTGTTAGCTGCTTTGATGGTTGCCAGTGTTTTTATCCTTGGAATGTTTTTATTTATTTTGTTTTGTACAAAAATTTGGTTTTAATTATAAGCTGTTATAGAGTACAATTTTCCAGAATGTATTTAAGGAGTTGTGTTCTATAACAGCTTTTTTGTAGAGAATAAAAATATAGAATAGTTAAGTATTATTAGATAAATAGATTGCAATCGAGAGATACTAATGCTATAATAAACACGAACATAAGTTCGAAAATATGAAGAAGATGGTAGGAAGCTATGGTTATTTCAGAGTCGATGACAATTGAACAAAAACTATCCATTTTGGCTGATGCCGCGAAGTATGATGTTGCATGTACATCAAGTGGTGTAGACCGAAAAGGCAAAGAAGGGATGATCGGTAATGCAGTAGCCGGTGGTTTATGTCATGCGTTTGCGGCAGATGGCAGGTGTATTTCATTGTTAAAGATACTATTTACGAATGAATGTATTTATGACTGTAAGTACTGTATAAATCGTACTTCCAATGATGTACCACGAACTACATTTACACCAGAGGAAGTATGCAGTCTAACAATGGAATTTTATCGAAGGAACTATATTGAGGGACTGTTCCTAAGCTCTGGTATTATTCATACACCGAACTATACAATGGAACTGATCGGAAGAACGCTGCAGATGTTGCGAACTCAATATCACTTTAATGGATATATTCATTGTAAGGCTATTCCAGGAGCAGACCCAGAATTAGTGGAGATGGTAGGTTGGTATGCAGACCGTATGAGTGTTAATCTTGAATTGCCAACAGCAGATGGGTTAAAGCAGCTAGCTCCACACAAAAATCGAAAACATATTTTAAGTCCGATTCGTCAGATTCAATCCGGAATTGAAGAAAGCCAGCAGTCTTTTGGAATGATGGGTGGTAATAAGGGACGATACTGGCATACGAGACGTCAGATTGAAGGAAAATCAATTCAACAAAAGAGATTAGAAGATGCTCAGAATAATATTTCACAGAAACAGTCTCTGTTACAAAACCCAAAGTTTCAAAAGAGTGATGAGATTCGTAAGAAGATATTGACTGGATGGGAAGAGGAAGATACTAGTAAGGCACTGACCAATACAACACGTGCCCTCACAAGATACAATCAGTTTGGTGGAAAACGAGGATTTGTTCCGGCAGGTCAGAGTACTCAGATGATTATTGGGGCGACACCAGAAACGGATTATGAGATATTATCTGTAACGGAAGCGCTATATCAGAAATTTGATCTAAAGAGAGTTTTTTATTCTGCATTTATTCGTGTAAATGAGGATAGTGCACTACCTGTGATTCCAGGTGGACCACCATTGCTTCGAGAACATCGCTTATATCAGGCAGACTGGCTGTTACGATATTATGGATTTGATGCAAATGAACTTTTGACAAAAGAACGGCCTAATTTTAATGTATTTCTTGATCCAAAGTGTAATTGGGCGATTGGACATCTGGAACAATTCCCAGTGGAAATCAATAAAGCAGATTATTATACCCTGTTAAGAGTTCCAGGAATAGGACCAAAATCAGCGGGTCGTATCGTAAAGGCAAGACAGACAGCAAAACTTAGATTTGAAGATCTTAAGAAAATGGGTGTTGTTTTAAAAAGAGCAGTGTATTTTATTACTTGTAATGGACAAATGATGTATTCAGTCAAATTGGAAGAAAACTATATTACGAATCAGATGATCGGAATAAAAGAACGACTACCAAAGAATCTTGCGTCAGATGGAATGACATACGAACAGTTATCCTTATTTGACCATCAAAGCATACAGATTCCAGCTACTCAACAGATTCAGATGATAGCACATTCTTAAAAATTTAGTAGGAGAGCAAAAGTGAAGATAATACGTATCTATCAGTGCGAAGATAGTGTAGAAGGTATATTTACGGCAGTTTATGTAGCATGGGCCGCGAGATATGGTCATGATTATATTAAGCTGCAAATAAAAAGTGAAGATGGTTCTACAAATTATGAATTATTTAGCGAGTATATTGATGTTAAGAAGGATAGTGCTTTAGCAGATAAAGTTGCGGAATCGATTCGAAAGAAGATTTCAGTAAGTGCTTATCAGATGGTTGTACGTGCTGCTTTATCCGATCATCCATGTAAAGCGAACAGTATTTATCATTTTCTAGTGCGTGGTTTTGCCATGGGGGCAAAAGTGGTGGATCATCTCTCAGATAAGTATGTACAAGATATTTTTGAGATGAATCGAAGGGTAGGGAACGATAGCCATTATTATAAAGAATTTCTTAGATTTCAGGAACTTGAGAATAAAGTCCTCTTAGCTAAGATTGAGCCAAAATGTAATGTCGTAGAACTGATCACACCTCATTTTGCTGATCGTTTGGCAGCGGAGAACTTTTTGATCTTGGATGTGAAACGCAAAATTGCGACAGTTCATCAAGCAAATAATTCCTGGTTTTTGACTTATTTATCCAACGATGAAGTGGAACAACTTTTATCATTAGCGGAAAGTCAGCAGGACTATGAGCAATTATGGCGAACCTTCTTTGATTCAATTGCTATAAAAGAAAGAGAAAATTATGCGTGTCAGCGCAATCACGTAGCGTTACATTATCGTAAGTATATGACAGAATTTATGAAAAAGAACTAATCTTACAAGGAATTCATATTACCAAGAGTGGAGAGGAATTATGTTTGATTACGAGGCATTATTAAGTCAGTTGAATGAGTTACGAGAAGAATCCTATGCTGCCTTTAATAGAAAACTGTTACCAGGAACGAGCAACATATGGGGAATTCGTTTACCAAATCTGCGAAAGATTGCCAAGCAGATAAAGAAAATGGATGTACTAGACTATTTCTCACAAGTAAAACATGAATTTTTTGAAGAAACTCTTTTAATGGGATTTGTTATTGGAACTATGGAAGAGTCAAAGTACCCATTAGATGAAATACAAAGAACAATTGAGTCATTTCTACCTCATATTCATAACTGGTCGGTTTGTGACTCTTTCTGCGCTTCTTTAAAGATAGCAAAGAGCAATCCAGATGCAATATTTGATTTCCTTAAGGGAATATATGATCAGAGTATAAAAAGAAACGACCAAGGTTGTATTTTCGATAACAACAGGATTAATATTGATGAGGAACAGGAGTATATCATACGATTTGTTATCGTAATGTGGCTGAATTATTATATTAAGGACGATTATATTGATGAAGTAGTTGCTAGACTTTTAAAGATAAGAAGTGAACAATATTATGTCAATATGGCAATTGCCTGGTGTTATTCGATAATCTATATATCTTATCCTAAAGTTATTGAAGATTATTTAAAACAAAATATCGTAAATCAATCGAATCTCGTTTCCTCTGATCTATTTGTACATAACAAAACAATTAGTAAGATTTGTGAGTCATATCAAGTAGAAGAAGAGAGAAAAAAGGAGATACGTTCTTTGAAAATAAAAGGAAAATAATGAATAAAGTATGGAGTAAGAGGGATACTAACCTAGTAAAGTTGAATGAGTCTTTGTGAAAAGGCCAGATAACAAATTTAATAGGAGGAGTGTTCTATGAAAAAAAGAATTATAGCTTTAATAGCTGTATGCTCTTTACTTTTTGCGTTAACAGCATGTTCAAGCAATAATGGTGGAACAGACAATAATGGCGCTACAGGAGCACCTAATTCATCCACAGGTCAGGATATGAATAACGGTACAGGTAATGGTAATGGTACAGGTACTAATGATACAGGTACAAACGGTACAGATACAAACAATACTGGTACTAATACTAACACAAGTACTAACAACGGTAATAACACTACTACTGAAGGCGTTGGCGGAGCAGTTGGTAATGTTCTTGAAGATACCAATGGTGATGACACTAATGTAAACAATGGTACTAACACTAATGTTACACCAAATCCTTAATATTCATAACTTATAAGCTTAATTTACTAATTCATAACGTATGTTGTAAGATAAACTTGTTACTGGTCATACCATTGGAAGCGCACACCGAATGGTATGACCTTTTTTCTGCAAATTTATAGAATAAAGAAAAACTTTTCGTATTGAGGTGCAGAGTATACGTGCATTATTCATCTTATTATTTTTATTCATTTATGATTACATACACATCACAATCACATCCTTTATGCGTAATGTGTTTCTCGAACTGCATTCCAAGCTTCTTTGCTAGATTAATCGATTTTTGATTGGTTTGTTCGATGACCGCTATGATACGTGTAAGCTCAAGTTTCGTAAATGCATACTGGAGAACCTCTTTGGCACATTCGAGTGCATATCCTCTGCCTTGAACTTTGGGATCAAACAGATAGCCAAGTTCCACTTCCATTTGTCCATCTACTTGATTTATTTGAATTCCGCAACGGCCGATTAGTTGATTCGACTTAGCATCAAATACCCCCCAATATCCAAAGTGATCAAAATGATAAACGTTTTTAATATATGCTTCTAGTTTGTTTACTTCTGCTTCATAATCATCGATGTCATGAATGTATTTACGGATTTCAGGCTGTTCATAAATCTCATAAAGTGCTTTCATGTCATCGACGCAAAGCTCACGAAGAATCGTTCGAGGTGTAGTGGCAACGGTAAAGGGTAGCATGTGGGAATGGCAGTAGATCATTTCTAAAAAGGAGGTATCGACTTCTTCAAAACCTTCTACTATGATATCTGCCTGACTCAAATCTTGCTGTCCGGAATGAGGATTAAAAAATCCAACACATGACATATTTGCTGTTTTTGCAGCAGTAAGTCCATTACAAGAGTCTTCGATGACAAGGCATTCCGAGGGGTCCACAGAAAGCATGGATGCCGCTTTTAAGAAGATGTCGGGAGCAGGTTTGGAATGTTCTAAGTCCATTCCCGATACATACTCTTGAAAGTATTCAGTTAACCCAAGATTGTCTGCAGTTTCTTTAATCGAAGCCATGGAGTTGGACGATGCAATGGCCAGCTTAATTCCGTTGGCATGTAAGTTCATGACAAGTTGTTTGATATAAGGAATTGCAGGGTAACCAACTTCTTTTTCTAGTTTTTTTAGAGTTTTATTTTTGGATGCAAGTAAGTCATCATCCGTATAATTAAGATGATAAACTTGTACTAATGTTTTTGCAAAGTCACGATCTGTTTTTCCGATAAACTGATAACAGTAGTCTTCGCTTAAGTCGAGACCATATTCTTTCATAGAAATCTGAAATGCTTTTGCATGTAAAGGTTCGCTGTCGATGAGAACTCCATCCATATCAAATAGTACCGCTTTTAGCATAGGTATAGACATCCTTCCTGTTTGATGTATGATTACATATCATAGCACTGTTTTTCTCGGTCTGCAATAAAAGATGGATAAAGGCAAAATCATCTGGTATAATAAAGAAATAAAGTTAATTAATAAAGTAGTGGAGGAAGAAGTATGCCATTTATTAATTCTAAGGTTACGGTAAAAGTGACAAAAGAAAAAGAGGAAGTGATCAAAGCCAAATTAGGGAAGGCAATCGAATTAATTCCTGGAAAGAGTGAATCTTGGCTAATGGTAGGTTTTGAAGATGAGTATTCACTCTATTTTAAAGGAAAAGCTTCAGAGAAAATTGCATTTATTGAAGTGAAGATATTTGGAAAGGCAGACAGCTCGGCTTATGAGAAGTTAACTCAAGCTATCTGCAAGATTTATGAAGAAGAATTACAAATCCCAAGTGATCATACGTATATTACTTACGAGGAAGTAAAAACATGGGGCTATAATGGATTCAATTTCTAGGATTTACGGTTTACCAGTTTCTCAAAGAATAATCCAGCTAACATCCAGGCAGGAAAGTAGTCAAGGCGAATGACACCTTTATAGTTAAGTTTTGCTTTACTGTAATCCCATGGACAGCAGTGATGTTTTTTTAGAAACGTGCCAGTCCAAAATTCTACGAATAAAATACCGCTTCCGTAAATCATGCCACGGACGATCGTACAACGATTTTTTAAGCATTTACTAATGGGAGCGATTACAGCTGCCATTCCATAAATGGGGAACATCCAGATGGAAGTTTTACAAGGCAAATCTTTGTTATCGTGTTTTCGAATGGAATCCATACCAGTCCAAAAGCATTCCATGCACCAACCGGAGAGGCCACATAAGAAGAAATTCGTAATAAAATTCTTTTTCACGTTGTAGCTCCTATCTGTCGGAATTGAACCGACGAATGTGAAACACTATGTTAAACCTTTGGTAATGTTAGTATTATCGATAATAAAAAACGTATACGAAGGAAGATATGTTAATTAAAGCTAGGATTTACATTATATGAGCATAAGCGGTCGAAAACATATAATAATACAAAAAATTAGGAGATTTCATGGAAATAGAGAGAAAGTTTCGTATAATTCGATTACCGGAAAATTTAGAAAGTTATAAAAAGAAAGTGATCAAGCAAGGATATTTATGTAGTAGTCCTGTAATCCGAATTCGACAGAGCAATGAACGATATATCCTAACCTACAAAAATCGAAAGGGACTTTCACAGGAGCATGCATTACAGTGTCAGGAAGTGGAAGTTGATCTGACAAAAGAAGCCTTTGAGCATCTTATTCCGAAGGTAGATCATAATTTAATTGAAAAAACACGTTATTTAATACCGATGGAGAATGATTTGACTATTGAGCTAGATGTATTTGAGGGAAAATTAAGTGGATTATATTTTGCAGAAGTTGAATTTAAATCAGAAGAAGACGCGAAAAACTTTAAAAAACCTGATTGGTTTGGAGCTGATGTCTCCGCCGATCGTAGATTTCGCAATACATTTCTTTCTACAGTGGAAAATATCGAAGAGCTCAAGTTAGATTAATAAAATGGGGCTGTGAAAAAACTGCACTAGTGATAAACTGGCGAGTCCACGACTCGCTTATTGTTTTTTAGTATTTTGCAGTTTTTTCACAGCCCCATATTTCATACTTCTTCTTTTTTTAGTAGATCATTCTCTTTGTCTTGGCTTTGATAGATTGGTAAACTGATAAGGGCCTTGAATAGGTCCCCGTCAATTTTTAACTCAAAAATACCTTTTTGGAGGGTAGTAAGAGAGTTTGCGATGGAGAGACCTAAACCACTTCCTTCCGTATTACGGGAAATATCTCCTCGAACAAATCGTTCAATCAATTCGTCACTTTTCATTCCTAGTTTATTAGCAGACACATTCATCATTTCAAGCTGAATCATAGTGGATTGAACTGTTAAACGAATATAAACACGAGTATTGCTCATGGCATATTTACATACGTTGGATAGAAGATTTTCAATTACACGGAAGGTACTGCGTCCATCAGCATAGATATAATAGTCTTCGGAATCAAAATCTAAAACTGGTTCCAGAGAGTGTTCTAACAGACGATCTTCATACTCACCAACGGCTTGTTTTACTAATTCAGAAAAGTTAAGTTTCTCAGGATGCATCTGAATGGCACCTGCACTAGCTTTTGAGGCTTCCACTAAATCTTCAATCAGATTCTTAAGTCTCCAGGATTTTTCTGTCAATATCTTGAGATATTTTTGTGCAGTCTCATCCTCGACATTTAGCTTATTCAGTAAGTCAATATAATTAATAATTGACGTTAGTGGAGTTTTAATATCGTGAGAAACATTGGTGATCAATTCCGTCTTTAAACGTTCACTTTTTATCTGTTCTTCCACGGCATTGGATAATCCCGTACGGATATTATTAATATCCATGGCCAATTGATTGATTGGCTCAGACAATGATTCATGAGGGATTTGTGTATTTAGATCACCATTTACAATATCATGGGTTCCTTGAATTACTTTTGTAACATCCACATAAAACTTAAGCAAATATAAAACAAGGGAAACAATCAATACCGTACAGATAATCAGATAGAGCCATGTTTCGTATCGGAATAGTATATAACTAATCATCTGACCTGCAATAAATAACAGCATAACGAATAATAATTGAAAAGAGGCCTTCATATTGATATTGAGTGCATGTTTCCAACTGCGAATGATATAAGAAGCACTTTTGCATATACGGACAACGATACTATTTGACCAAAATACATGGGCTTTTGCCCGTTTCACAATCGTTGTGATAAATAATGCTAAAAACAGGTAGGTAATGGAATATACCATTAAATATAACAATCTTGCAGCGTATCCATTCAAACTGAAATATGCGTTAACGAGCAAATACCATGGAGCACATAGCAAACAGAGCAGGAGTAAGGCTATTTCAGTGTAGATACGATCGAAGTGATTGAGATAGATGCCCTCGACTTCTTTTTTATGTCCAGCACAGACTAAATACATAATTGCAAAAAAGAGGCAGAGTGCAAGACTGATCGGACAGGAATACCTCGCAAATAAATAGAGCGAATGAGCATGATCAAATTCCTTCTTAAGTGCGGTGAATTCATCCTCTTGTGAACTATAATTGCTATCGTAAAAAGTGTAAACAACATAATGATTAATCTTAGAGGAAGATTCAAGTGTTACCTCATTCGAGAGATTAGAACCTTTTTTCGGAAAGTATTGATTTAAAAAGTTGATACACCAAGTGATGCTGGAATCTTCTGACACATAAAGACTAGATGATGTAATATTAGTTGAAAATAAGGAATTGTTAGTCGATAGCATCAGATAAGATGGTTTTTTACTAATATCTTTTAAGTAATTTTCGATGGTTTGCGAGGTTACCGTAGTATCCTTACCTAATAAATCTTTAAAACTCGGACTATAATAAGAAGTATTGGTATCGAGGTTTTTCACATAGTAAAAGAAATTTTTGCAGTCAATATTTAAAAGTCGATTATAATATTCGAAACTTTCCTGTGTGAAATCGTAAACACTGGTGGAAGGTCTAAGATTGCTTTCTGCATTCCCCGTTAATACCGATACGAGATCCGAAGACTGATAGATACTAGATGGATCATTGATAAAACCAGCTTCCCTATGTTTTACATAAACACAGACTCGCTGTAGATATTTTAAATAAAGTTTTCCAAATTCATAGGTGTCTTCAACCGAATCTGAATTATAAGAGAAAGCTTCATAATAATTAATCAGTTCAAAAGATTCATAGGCGGAAAAAAAACCACACGAAAAAGAAAGAAAAAGTAACATGATCTTAACAAATAAAGAATTTCTAATACGTTTCATAGATTCCCTTTCTAATCATAGTTTTCAATCTTATAACCAATTCCCCATGCAACTTTAAGATACTTTGGCTCTTTTGGATTGATTTCAATCTTCTCGCGGATATGGCGGATATGTACCGCAACAATATTATCGACACCGAATGATGGTTCATTCCATATCATCTCATAAATCTCTGAGATTGAGAAAACTTTTCCTTTATTCTTTACTAAAAGTCGTAATAGGTTAAACTCGATCGGGGTAAGTTTTACCACTTCCCCATCTACGGTTACTTCCTTGGTATCATCATTCACGACTAAACCACCAGAAGAGAAGACATTCGATTGTACAACTTCCATGCTGCCTAACTGAGTATAGCGTCGTAAGCTAGATTTTACACGGGCGAGCAGTTCTAGCGGATTAAATGGTTTTGTAATATAATCATCGGCACCGACATTGAGGCCTAGTACCTTGTCACAATCTTCAGATTTCGCTGAAAGAAAGATGATTGGTAAGGCGTTGTTCATCTCACGGAGTTTCATCGTAGTACGGATTCCATTCATTTCAGGCATCATAATATCTAGTAGAAGAAGATGAATCGTTTGATTTTTTATAATTTCAAGCGCTTGAATTCCATTATAAGCTTTTAAGACCTGATAGCCTTCTGCTGAAAGATAGATTTCAATCGCATCTACAATGTCTTTATCGTCATCACAGACAAGAATGGTATACATAAATTCCTCCTAATAGTTTCATGATAAAAGTTATTTGATTATTATCATATCATATAATTTTTATTTTTCCACTAAGGAAAAAGTTAAGATATTATGAAGTTGTAATGGTAGGGAGGGTGAAAAAACGGCAAAAGAGTAATGAGGAGAGAGGCGTAGCATCACATTAGGATTTGGCTGCCTTTCTCTTACGGCCGGACTGAGCCAAATTCTAATGTGATGCTACGCCTCTCACGCTCATCTCTTTTGCCGTTTTTTCACAATCTCCTTATAAACAATATAACTTTCATAAGTGTGTTATTCTCCTTGCTTCCGTGCAATTGTTGTATTATCAATAGTTCGGTTTTGCAATGCTTCAATTGGATGAGGGGCAACTTGGAAGCGGTAGTCTTGTCCATTTTTGTCAATATAGTTTGCAATTACAAGATGACTTGGAACATCCTCAGGAGTCTTAATATAAGTATCCTGATATCTGAAATATTCATAATTTGGAGGCAAACTATCAAGTGGAACAAATTCTTCCAGTTTTCCTGTCAAGCGAACCGTCTTTAAGACCTCACGGACATATTCAATGTTAGGACCAAGACATAGAATTTTTGGAAAGTTTCCATCAGGAATCACTTGCTGCCATTCTTTTCCGTCATATTTCTTTAGCAACTCAGCAGCTTTGTGCAAATGTGCAAGTTCCTGCTCAAACTGTTGCTCCCAGATGGATTTGATATATGGGTCACATTCGGTTTCATAGCAGGAGTAGTACAAATAACATTCCGTATATTCATGCATTAACAGATTCTCTAACCAGGTGCAGTTAGTATCAATCAATCCACCATACTGAGTAACATGTTGTTCCTCAATCATACCGATTTCCTGATAGAGTCTTCGACCAATATCTGTTGTATAGAAGCAACTTTGATTCATATAGTAATTCATCGTCTGTTGTTCGGCAGCAGTAATGATATTTACATGAAGTTTCGTTAATGGATCCGCTGTCTTGTTATTAATATGTCGCTTTACATCATCAAAAGGATAACGAGGCTCGCTAATGGTTGGTCGCCCAGGCATTAGTTCAGCATATTTACCAACTAATTTTTCCGCATATATATGGTGTTCCATCTCTAACAAATCAGAGTATCGATAGAGGTGATCGAAGTCCTCAAGTAAGGCAAAGTCAAGCGCTTGTTTGACGTATAGATCTTTTTCATTTTTTGCTAAGAAGCTTGTTAAATCTACTGCAAGTTGCTCATAAGCAATCGTTGTTTCGAGAATTGTCTCATTGATAGGCTTTAAATTACTGATTCTTTTTTGCTGCATCTGTTCCACTCGTCTTGATAATGCAAGCTCTCTTCGGATATCGTTATTATTGCAATGACGATGAAATTGGTGGGAGAACCAGACCGCTTCAAACTCCGTTCCAGTCATTAGTATGATTCTCGTTTTAGTATATGGATCAGTGTTGTCTTTGTCGTAGGACTTCGGATAAATTTCTTTAATATCGAGAAACGTTTCGTCAATTGGTTTATAGTTTTGTTCAAATGGATTCATATCATACCTCCTATCTGAAGATAGTATGTGTAAATAAAAATTTCCATATTCCAAAGAAAAGGATTGACAATTGGTAAATTATACATCTATAATAATACTCGAGCAAATACAAAGGGGTAGTTGCATTTTTTTGTGTACCTTTTTTTACTTGCTTTTTTTGTAGGCAACTCTAGATGTAATGGTGGCTATAGTTGAAAAATTATTAGTTAAAGGAGAGACGATCATGGGATACGTTGATGAAGTAATTGAGAAAACAATTGCGAAAAATCCAGGTGAACCAGAATTTCATCAGGCAGTTAAGGAAGTACTTGAATCCTTAAGACCAATTGTAGATGCAAATGAGGCACTTTACAGAAAAGAAGCTCTTTTAGAGCGTTTAGTAGAGCCAGATAGACAATTCAAATTCAGAGTACCTTGGGTAGATGATAAGGGTCAGGTTCAGGTAAATACTGGTTACCGTGTACAGTTCAATAACAGCATTGGACCATACAAGGGTGGCTTACGTTTACATCCATCGGTTAACATTGGTATTATCAAGTTCTTAGGTTTTGAACAGATTTTTAAGAATTCTTTAACAAGCCTTCCAATTGGTGGTGGTAAAGGTGGTTCTGATTTCGATCCTAAGGGTAAATCTGATCGTGAAGTTATGGCATTCTGCCAGAGCTTTATGACTGAGCTTTGTAAATACATTGGTGCTGATGTCGATGTTCCTGCAGGTGATATCGGAACAGGTGCTAGAGAAATCGGTTACATGTTCGGACAGTACAAGAGAATCCGTGGCATGTATGAAGGTGTATTAACTGGAAAAGGCTTATCTTATGGTGGATCTTTAGCTAGAACTGAAGCTACAGGATATGGTTTATTATACTTAACATCTGAGATGTTAAAGTGCAATGGTTTAGATATCGCTGGAAAGACAGTTTGTGTTTCTGGTTCAGGTAATGTTGCAATTTATGCTACTCAGAAAGCTCAGCAGTTAGGAGCTAAAGTTGTTACAGTTTCCGATTCCAACGGTTGGGTTTATGATCCAGATGGAATTGATGTTGCTGCATTAAAAGAAATCAAAGAAGTAAATCGTGCTCGTTTAACTGAGTACAAGAAATATAGACCAAACAGTGAATACCATGAAGGTAGAGGCGTTTGGACAGTGAAATGTGATGTTGCTCTTCCATGTGCAACTCAGAATGAGTTATTACTTGAGGATGCAAAAGCATTAGTAGCTAATGGATGTAAAGCAGTAGCAGAAGGTGCGAATATGCCTACAACATTAGAAGCTACTCAGTACTTACAGGCTAATGGCGTATTATTTGCACCTGGTAAAGCTGCAAACGCTGGTGGTGTTGCAACTTCCGCTCTTGAGATGAGCCAGAACTCTGAAAGATTAAGCTGGAGCTTTGAAGAAGTTGATTCCAAGTTAAAAGATATCATGGTTAATATCTTCCACAACATGGATGATGCTGCAAAACGTTATGGCCATGAAGGTAACTACGTTGTAGGTGCTAACATTGCTGGTTTTGAAAAAGTTGCAAATGCTATGCTTGCTCAAGGTATCTGCTAATTTACATTTACATGAATGAAAAAAAGGCTGTGAAAAAACAGCCTTTTTTAGATATAATTGATTTCTGTCAACTGAAGTGGTAAAATATGTGTAAAGAATAGCAGATGACGGGCTTGTGTGTTTGTCATAAATAGTTACATAAGGGCTGTTGTTAAAATAGATTTAGCAATAGCCCTTTTATCGATTTTTATGAAATGATTCGAAGAGTACATTAAGGAGGAGAACTATGGTAACAGATTTGTCAGTATTATTACAGGACTTGGTAGTATCCTATCAGAACATGTTAAAGATCGCAGAGGAAATAGAAAAGTTATCAAAGAATACGAAAATGTTATCGTTTAATTCATCAATTGAGGCAGCGAGAGCAGGTGAAGCGGGTAAAGGTTTTGCTGTCATTGCACAGGAGATAAAAAAGTTTTCGGATAAAAGTCAAGAAGCAAATCAGAAAAATATTAAAATATTAGAGGATTTTCATCATAAAATATTTGAAGTGATCGGAGTTCGTACTGCAGATATGGCGTATGACCTAATGGATAAGATTGATCGTAATTCCATGGAACGTAATACCGATGTTCTTGCCTGGTCAATGATGCCAGAGATTCTTAATGTATTAAAGAATCCTTCGGAAGCAAACTTAAAAGATACGATGGCATTACTACATAATATTGTTGACAATAAAAAAGTTTATCATGATATTTATCTAGTGGATCAGAACGGAAAGATTATTGCAAGCGGAAATAATGCAGCCATCGTAGGAAAAGATGTTAACTCAAAGAAATGGTATCAACATACCGTACAAGATAAGACATTGACGGTATCCGATATGTACTATAGTGAAGAAAAGAGAGAAACGACGGTTACCTACAGCTGTCCAGTGTTTGATGAACAGAAGAAACTGCTTGGAGTGATTTCTTCTCGCTATAACTGGGATTGTATTTATGAGATTCTTGATCAATCGAAAGTAGGTAAAGACGGAAGAGTATATGTAATAAATAAAGATGCAACTGTAATTGCATCTTTAGATCGTAGTGAAGTATTAAGTAAATCATTAAGTGATCTTCAACCAGTAAAGCTAGTACAAAGTCAAAAAGAACCTTCTGGTTATACGATTGAAGAGAGTTTTAATAAAACTGTCATCAGTGGGTATGCAAGAGGTAAAGGCAAGGATGACAATGATACGAAAGTCTGGTCCGTTATCGTTATCGAAGATTTCCAACAACACGGTCTTTCGTAACAGCAAAAAATTCGCGCACATAATAAGAAATTGTAGTAACTAAGAATTCATTGGCAGGACACATGGAGACATTGCGATATCCGTTGTGTTCTGCTATTTTTTTCGCCCGATATACATGAAAGTCACTTGTGACAATGACAATGTTGGCAGCTGGATCAGGAATCATCTCTTTACAAAATCTCAGATTTTCGACAGTGTTAGTTGATCTATCCTCTAGTAGAATACGAGATTCCTCGATTCCTTGTTCCATGAGCCCTTGTTTGATTGCAAGAGCTTCGGTGATTAGTTCACCCTGTCCCTTACCGCCGGAACAGATTACTATGCTGTTAGGATTTTCTTTCAGATATTCGGCAGCTGTATGAATACGCATATTAAGTGTTTTGGATGGAGTTGTCCCACGAACTTGTGCACCTAGTACAATGACATATTCTGCATTACGTTTTGCTGGTTTTAAGCTTTCACTTACAATAAAACCTTCTACAATGCAAAGAATCAAAACAGACAGCCATACAAGTCCGGTTAAAATTGCTGGCACAATGTTACTTTGATTTTTGTGTACAAGATGCGAGAGGAAAAAGGATACTCCAAGACATAATGTTCCTAATGCAAACCAAAAACCTAAGAATGATGTTTTAAGACCAGAAACATAGATGATTAGCATGGCATACAAGAACGATAATATTGAAACAATTCGTAAGAAATGGATTGTGAATTTCAAAATAAAACCTCCTGATGCTATAAATATGTTTCTAAGTATAGCATCAGGAGATTTGTTTATCAAGCGTACAAAGATTTCGATATTCTTAAGAAATAATTAATTACCAGCGATTTCCGCGGCATCCGATTCCTTTACAAGGATGAGGGCCACGCCAAGGACCAGAACCACCCCAAGGGCCAGGGCCACGCCAAGGACCAGAACCACCCCAAGGGCCAGGGCCACCCCAAGGGCCAGGACCACGCCAAGGACCAGGACCACCTAAACCAGAACATCCAGGACCACTGCAGGTTCTAGGAGGGAATAAGAAAAAGTTTTCGGTAGAGTGCTGACCAGGACTTTGTTTGATTTGATTTCTATTGTCGATCATATAACTACTCCTTTCTATGATGTTAGTTAATTATATGTATCTAGGTAACATAAAGTGACAAAATGTTAAGAAAAAAGCAGAATATTGCGAGAATTGATAGATATCCATAGATTATGAGAGAAAGTGAAAAACGGCTTATTTATTGCATTTAGCGAAGTTATGATTGAATATTATGTACAATATTACCAAAAATCGTTCCTTATGATTTATCTCTTTTACACTCAAAAACACTTTACAAATATTGTCAAAAACATGTATAATGACGTTGTTGTTATAAGTCATATTTTCTGAAAGGAGAAGGTTGTGAAGATCATCTTTTTTAGCAAGGAGGGTGATTGTGGAGTTACAAGTAATATGTCAGCGATCAGTATAGCCGGTATTCTCGAATATCAAATGAGAATTCTTACCTTGGAAAATCACTGGTGTCATGATGGGATTGCTCAGTATCTGATGTATGAAAATCGTTCGAAAATGGTGAAAGAAGGAGAAGTCTACTATTTAGATCATGATTTTGATGTAAGCCTTGTATTGCACTTTGCACGTCGCACAAAAAAGAGAAAAACTGATATTATGACAATTGAAGTCATTCAGAATTCACTGTACTATATGCCACAAAATGCTTATTCGAAAGAGGTATTCGACTACGAATTCTACTATAATGTAATCCCAAGATTAATTTACCTAGAAAATGCTTATGAGTACATATTTATTGATACAAAAAATTACACACTGAATTCTAGAGTGCTTCTTGATGATGCAGACCTTGTAGTAGTAAATCTAAAACAAGATTATGATGAGATTAAATCTTTTTTTACTAATTATTCTTCTTTAGCCTATAAATCTCTCTTTTTAATAAGTGATTATCAACCCAATCAATCTTGGACTGTTACCAAAATAAAAAATGAATTTCATATTCCGAAAAATAGGATAATTCCAATTTATCATAATCAGCAGTTTCAAAATGCTATATTGAATGGAAAAGTGATCAATTACATGTATGACAACTATACGTGTGATAAGACGAATCCCAATTATACTTTTATACGGGAAATTAAGAAAGCAACTAAGATGCTCGTTACAATGGCACAAGAATCAAAACAATCATTGGAGGAACAGATGAATGTCAATGAAAAGTAAGTATAAATCAGGCTACAAAAGACATTCTGTACATCGATCAAGTCGAACCATACTACTAATCTTATGTATAGTAATCTTCTGTGGTGTGATTGGCTCGGGCTTGTATCTGATATTTAATATAAAATCGAAGGACGCTCAAACATCAGAGGGAGATTTGATCAAAATCTATGTTGCTAAAGAAGAGATTGCGCGTGGGAATAGGATTACTACATCAAAAGTGGAAGAGATTCAGGTACATCCAGAAATGGATGTGAATTATTATAGTAATAGTTCTTGTATGGAGCAAATTGCAGCGGTGGACATTGCGCCAGGCATGCCAATCTTAAGCAATATGATCTGTTCTCCAGATGTAGAAGAAGGCCAAAGAGAAGTTGAATGTGAAATTTTGACTCTAAGCGATAATCTTGTAGATAATGATTATGTGGATGTCAGAATTATGATGCCGAATGGAGAAGATTACATCGTATTAGCAAAAAAGAGTGTTCATGATCTTACAAGATCAGAGGATAACCAAGATGAAAAATGCTACCTATGGATGTCAGAAGATGAAATTTTATACTATTCAGCCGCGATCGTCGATGCGTACCTTTATCCAGGCTCCAGCATATATACAACAAAATACATAGAACCATTGATTCAGGAACCTTCGATTACAACATATGTTCCAAGCATTGGAACAATGACGATGATGAAACAGAATCCGAATTTACTCAAAGAGGCTATAGGACATTTAAAAGAGAAGAATAGAAAACAGCTGGAGAATCGATTAACTAATTATCTAAATAAAGATATTCGCGAAGATTTATGGAGTGAAACAGAAACTTCCATAGAAGATACTGTAATCAATCCATCAAACGAGGAGGATGAAGGTGCCATCAGCGTAATAAAGGATGATGGTCAAACAGAGGATATAAAGGACAAACAGGAGGCATTATCTGTATTCGTGGATGATTCCAAGGTAAAGGGGGCATTAGGGGAGTGAAAGAGTATTATGCACAGACGTCGGGGTGTGAAGCAAAGACCATTAGCTTCCTTGGAGTTGAATCCTATGATCTGATTTTGTATCTTGCAAGAATCTTAAGTAATCTTGAAAAAAGGATACTTGTCATCGATGTCTCGGAACGGGGAGCGTTATCTGATGGACTTTATGATTCCGGTGAAGGGTTAGTGGATATCACAGAGCCGGGAATCCTGACTCATCAGGGCATTGATTTTATACCAAGAATGGAAGAATGGATATACCGAGGAGATTTTTATAATCAGTACCTATATCATACAAACTGTGATTATGATTACATTCTGGTCGACTATGGATTTCATATCGGGCATACAGCGATAGAAAAAAGCTCTCTCGTTATCATGGTATCAGATATGCAAAAACATAATATACAATGTCTCCTTCCGGTTATGGAACAACTTGATCTTCCGAAAGAATTGGTGATCAAAGATGTTGTTCCATGTAAGATAAAGCCGAAAGATTTATTACCTGATAAGATCAGAGAAATCAAAAATGTAATTCACTATCTAGATATTGATATCAATGATATAGCCAATAAGATACAGATGCAACATACTCGACTGATAACCGTAAAAAAATGCTCTAAGAAAATGAAAGATTTACTCTGTGGGGTAGTAAGTCGGATTGAGAAAGATCGAACTAAAAAAGAGATTGTTGAGGCGATATCTGTAACTTGGAGGGGGAAGTAGTGTGAAGATCGTATTTTGGAGTAATGTTCATGGGCAAGCGGGAACTAGCTCGAATATGCTTGCAGCAGCTATGATGAATGACTTGATGTACGGAAGTCGAAGTATCTTGCTGCAGACACAGTTTGAGATGAATCAGCTAGAAATTCCGTTATTACCAGAAAGTAGACGAGAACAGATTCGAAATTATAATATTGGTGTGGATCGTCTGATTCAAGGGATTCGCTCGGGCATGAATGCAAAACAGTTACTGACATCCAGCTGTATTACATTATCAAAACAATGTATCGATTTTCTTCCGGGAACAAACACCAAGTATCGTGAAATCTATGAAAAAGAGATCAAGGAGACATTTAAAGATATTATTGCGCTCGCTGAGACCTGTTACGAGATGGTTTATATTGATGCAAGTGCTGGAATGAATGAATTTATAGAAATGATTTTTGAACAAGCGGACATTATTATTGTGAACTTAAGTCAAAATAGACGAGTGCTTGAGGACTTTTTTCAGCGATACGAAGTTGATTATGACAAGATGCTATTTATCATTGGTAACTATGATATGGCATCTGAATATACATTAAAGAATCTTTGTAAAAAAATCAAACCATTAAAGAAAGAACTAACTTTTGCAGTTCCATATAACACAGAATTTCGTGATGCTATGTCAAGGGCACAGTTGACGGAGTTTTTCTTACAGAATATCGGTTGTGAAAAAGACGATGATAATTATGTATTTATCCAGGAATTAACGAGCCTGACACATCTGTTACAGAAAAGAAGTGAAGAATGTATTCAGAGACCGAAAGGTTCAGCACAGAAAAGACCTATGATAGGAGGAATGTCCTGTGATTATTAATTTAGTTGTGCTGATTATACTGCTGATCTTTTTATTCATTCTCGGCTTACTTTTCCTTAGACAGTCTCGCTTAGAAAATGGGCAATCCTCGCGTGATAATCCATATAAAATGAGCACGATCTTAGAAGAACTGAATGAATACTTTACAATGTATACTGGCACATGGATCAATGACAAAAAGATGAGTACGGCTCAGATCAAGAAATTGGAAGTTGTCCAAAACATCACGAGAAAAGCATTGCATGAATGTAATTTAGGCAGCATATCAGCAAAACGGTACATAAAAGAACAAATTAAGGAATGGTTACTTAATAAGTACGGTATTACCAAAGAGAATATTGATAAAGTAATACCGTTTGAAGATGATACGAAACTGAGTTATCAGGACATGTTTGATATCATTCTTTATTATTACAAGCAGATAGCAGCAGCGGATGCATTTGATCTATTCCTTCGGGAAAATCAGTTGACACCAAAAGAGCTGAATGTGAGTGAAACAAATGAACCTTATATAATTACACCAGAACAGCTAGAAGAAGTATTTTATCAATTACGAATTCGCCTTACCTTTGTTGATAAACTCGAAATACTAACGCAACGTCTGTATCAGAACTATAAAGGACACGGACCTGTGGATGAACTTCGGGATATGAACATCGATGGAATTTCAGGAGGCGTTTCTGGTTCTATTCAATTGGCTATGAGTGATGCTATGTCAGGCATGCCAATCAATGGAATCTGGGTCTTTTATCATGGACTTATGATTCATCTTGAATTCTTAGCATTTTCCTCTTATGAAGAACTCCAAAAAATATGTCGGAATATATATCGGTATGGTAAGCCTGGGCAACTATCTGCTGTTCGAGGTTATATAGTAAATGAAATGATGGATGGGTCCCGAGTTGTTGTTGTACGGCCGCCATTTTCGGAGAGTTGGTCATTCTTTGTACGTAAGTTCGATTATCGAGGAATTCAAAAGTTGAGTGAACTAATCACTGATTGTAATAGTGAATTAGTAATCAAATTATTGGAACTTTTAATCCAGGGAGAACAGATTATTGGTATCACAGGAGAACAGGGTTCAGGAAAAACGACTTTATTGAAATCGTTAATTCGATTTATACCTGCGAGCTATACGTTACGTGTTCAAGAACTTGTTTTTGAATTGCATTTGCGAGAAATCTACCCTGAGCGAAATATTGTAAGTTTTCGTGAGACTGCAGAAATCTCAGGACGCGAAGGATTGGATCTTCAGAAGAAGACAGATGGTACGGTAAATATTATCGGTGAGGTTGCAAGTGCACCTGTCGCAAGCTGGTTAGTTATGATATCTCAGGTTGCAAGCAAGTTTACACTGTTTACTCATCATGCCAAAACCACCCAAAATCTCGTTCTTTCCTTACGGAATGACTTAATGATCACAGGAGCCTTTCATAATGAGCAGGCTGCCACAGAACAGGTCAAGGCTTCCATTCGATTTGATGTTCATATGACAAAAGACATCAAAGGACATCGTTTCATAGAGCGAATCAGTGAAATCGTACCAAGCAGTGGTTCGAGTGAAATTGAAGTTAATGAGATCATGAAGTTTGAAAATGGAGCGTACCATTTAATTCATCCAATCAGTAAGATAACGAGACGGGAAATCTATTCTCATTTAAATGATAATTTAAAGAAATCCTATGATGGACTGTTTTCTAGCTTGGAGAAAGGGAGTGGGATATGAAGATAACATATCGAATTAAGCAGTATTTAGTTATTAGTATCATAACCTATACCATCGTAATTTTTTTTCTTACGATGCTTCGGATACCTTTCTCTATTTATTATTTTACTGTAACAGGAATTACCTTATTTATTGTCTTTACGGAATTAAACTTGCGCAAGTACATGAAAGAAAAGGAAGAAGAACTGATAACCTTAGACTGGCTGCTCTCAGAAATACGACATCGTTACTATGTACACGGCATGGTGGACGAGGCTATGAAGGAAGCATTAGATCATTGTAAAGAGAAGAAGTTGCGTCATACAATCGAACGGATGCTTTCGGTTTTATCCAGTCCAGATCCAAAGTGTGCAGCAGATATTTTCAATAAAGAGGTAAAAAATCGTTATTATGGAATGTTATTAACCTTAAGTCTGATGGTAATGGAGTTCGGCGACAAAAGCATGGATGGACAGTCACTATATCTGATGAATCTTAAAAGTTTAAGAACTGAGTTGCATATTGAACTAAAAAATATGAGGACAACAAAGCATCATTTTGTTGGTTTGACATTTATCATCTTGTTTCCAATGATGACGTTGAAACTGATTGAGGCGTGGGGGCTTAGTAATCTGGATGAGTTATCCGTATATTATAATGGAACGTATCAGATTCTGTTCTATATCTCTATCTTTGTGATCACGATTATTCTTTACTATCTGTTCTATTTATTTAAAGCTCCAATGCAGGTGATCATGAAAGAGCATATGGTACTAAATAAGCTTGCGAAGCGAAGTTGTTTTATTCGAATCAGAGATAATTATGAAGATTTATGTGGGAGATACGCAAGATATCAGCAAAAGCTATTATCGGATGTTGGAGAAACATTAGAACTAACCGCTTTCTTAGTAAAGAGAATTGCTATATTTCTAAGTATATTTGTGGTATCCGTCACAATAGGAATCATTCTTTTCGGATGGGATAAGATCGGCTATTGTCTTTTAGTATGTGTTACACTTTCTTTTCTTGGTATGAAGGTGCCTGTATGGTTGTTACGATATCGTCGGCATATGATGCAAATGTATATGGAGGAAGAAGTGTTACAATACAATTCCATTCTTATGATGCTAATGTACATGGATCGTATCTCAACCTATGAATTGTTAGAGTCGATGGAGGAGTTTTCTGTTATATTTAAGGCTGCACTTAAGGCTTGTCTGACGGAATATGAAAGTGGTCAAATGAAAGCTTTACAACGCTTGAAAGAGCGTGTGTCGAATCCAGCCATGGAAAAATTGGTTGATAATATTATGATGTGCGATGAAATTGGAGTTGAGAAAGCGTTGGACGAATTAACACTGGAACAGGCATTCTACAATGATAAACGAAAACAGCAGAGTGAATATAATCTTGAGAAAAAAGGAATCTTGTGCAGGTTTTTAGCATTTGTGCCACTTGTGATCACAATTGCATTTTATCTGATTCTTCCATTTATTACTGTTAGCATTAATAAATTACTAGAGATATCACAGGAAATCGCAACAGGAAAGTAGTAGGAGGGGACATATATGGATAGTGCATTAAAAGGCTTAATGCTTGCGGCTGGAGTTATCTTAACCTGTATGGTAATAGGTGTAGGATTTTATGTTGCAAGAGAGGCAAAAGCAACTGCAGTTGCATCTGGGAATCAGCTTTCCGAGTATCAGAAGGACATAAAGGAAAGTAGTCTAACAAAATATGATGGTATGGAAGTCAGTGGAAGTGATGTCATTAATTTTGCTAAGAAGAATTTATCGTCTTATGATCGTACTGAAGTAGCGCCGGTATATATTCAGATAAAGACAGCAAGTCATGATGAAACCTATGAGTCCAATCGTCATCTAAAAGATTTACGTGATTTTTCAAATGCAAGGTATGTCAATCCAGTGAATCTGTTTCTATGTACCATTATTCGTGATGAGAATGATGTGATTATTGGAGTCAAATTTGAACCAGCAGGATAAGTAGGGTAAGAGGAAGATAGAAATATAATGTTTTGTGTTAAGGAGGAGTTATGGATAATTCATTAAAAGGTTTAATGCTTGCAGCAGGTGTTGTAATCACCTGTATTGTTGTTGGTCTTGGATTTTACATAAGTCGTGAAGCAAAAAATACGAGTTCGGGTGGAATCAGTCAAATCACAAAGATGAATAGTGAGTATCAGGATATCAGCATGACGATGTATGATGGTATTAAAGTCAGTGGACGGGAAGTAGTAGAAGCGGTTGAAAAATATAAAGATGAGATTTCGAATGGCGATTTCTCAATTGTTGTTTTTACAGGAAAGAAAACAAGTGCAACTGGTGGTATTGTATTTGACTCTAAGAATTATCCGTATGATGATACCAAACAGAAAAAGAATACAAATTACATCAATCCAGATGGAAATTTTCTAGGAGAGACAAGCGTGGATTCCAATGGCGTTGTAACGGTAATGACTTTTAAACAACAGTAGGAGTGAAGAGATGGAAGAGGCAGTATCTTTTTTAAGTCACGTATGTGGAGCCATTATTTTTTGTATTGCATTATCTTTGCTATTTATATTCGGTAGCTTAGAGCAGGAAGCAATTGATGCGTTGGATGAACAGGTAATTTATTCTACGGTTTATCAAAGATAGGAGGACGGTTATGGAAGCTTTAGGGCGAATGACTGCTATTATCCTTGCAGTAATCTTATTAATCGTATTTCCAATTCGCTATGAGGCGCTAAAAACGGACATAACGATGGACTCATATATTGATACCGAACTGGATCATTTTTATCATATGATGAAAGTACGTCAGGAGATAACGCGTCAGATGTATGCTGAGTTCTGTGATCTGCTTTCGGCTACTGGAGTCAGTTATCAGATTGAGATCGAGCGATATTCGAATGTGATTTATACAGCCGAGTCAGACCAGACATTTTTGGATTATGACAATCTATGTTATAAGTTAAAATCCCTCGATCGAGTTGCTTTCAATGAAAATGATTATGTGTTAGTTCGAGTTCAAAAACAAGAAAAAACAATAATTGATCGAATAAAAAATATATTCCTTCCAACATCAAATCGAAGGTCTATTTATCTGGTTGGAGGAGCAATGGAATGAACGTTTTTGAGAAGTTGATTGATATTATGATCGGTATCTGCATTATGCTGTTATTTCCGGTTCTCTATTTTAATAAAAAAAGCGATTTGATCGTATATGAAGCACTTAAAGATCGTTTGAATGAGTTTGTTCAGGAAGTAAGTACACAAGGAAAGTTGACACAAACAAATTATGAACAATTTTATGATGTATTGAATAAGTTTGATTTAGCGTTAAAGATTGAATTGCAATATGAAGAATATCGATATGAACCAAAATATAAGATGGAGGATGCTCTAACGACTCCGAAGTATACTGGAGAAATATTTGAATATTTAAATGTAGTTCCGAATGATGAGATCATCGGGGCAGTTTATGAAAAGGGTGGTTTTTTCATGAATTCCGGTGGATATTTTCGGGTATCGATTACAGTTGTAAAGGACAATAGAACGATATATTCAGGAGGTGCAGTTCGTGCGAACCTATCATTATGCGATCATTTTTGCAATCATTGCAATTATCTTTGTTACAATACGTGACATCGCATATGCAGAAGTTAGTACAGTAACGGATAAAAAGAGAGAATATGATCGATGCTTTTCACGAGCGATCGATGCTGCAACAAATGAGTTGATGATCGATGAAAATGGCTGTATATTCTCAAGTCGAGATATAGCCTATGCTACATTACTAAATTCTCTTTATACTTCGTTGGATCTTCTTATGGATACGGAAGGTAAACAACGTTTGGAGCTTTTTTTACCTGTTGTTGCAGTCGTAGATGAAGATGGAATCTATTTATACTATTTAAAGGAAAACACAGAGTCAGACAAGAAATTGGAACGAGTCTGGACAGAGCGAATTCCGTACGAAGTAAATTATCATGGAACACAGTATGAATTTACACTTTCTGGTAAGGCAATTTCATTTGATGAGGAATCGAATAAAATCATTGAGAGTGGGTTAACACAAGAATTAGAAGCATTACGGTTGGATACAATCAGTAGCGTGATTGAGCAGAATATATCGGAATATATTAATCAACACAACCATATTGCCAGACAATATGGAATTCAATATGAGTTTCATGTTTCATTAACGGATGATTCCTTCAATCAGAGATCGATTACGAATCCATCTTTATTGGTCATGTTTCAAGGATACCCGCTGTTAGGGAAAGATCACGTATATGATTTCTTCTCCTTTGCTGGAGCATCCATAAGAAAAAATGATTATTATATTGTGACCCAAAAAGATTGGTACTACCAATATCATAGAAAAGACTGTAAAACTTTAAATAAGATACAGGAAAAAGTGACGGATATTGAAGAAATCATATGCAATTCAAAGAAAGAATGTGCTAAGTATGGTGCATTTCCATGTCCGGACTGTATGGATTCTGCTGGTGATTACTCCTATCTGCAAGAAGTTCATTAAAATATGTGCGATAAACTTTTTTGTAGGGTATATGCTAATGAAAGTTAGATGGACCAAGGATAAGATCAGGATATTCATCTAACCAATATGATTAGATGATGGAGTGATAAGATGGGCATAAAAATTACAGGAGTTGGACATTATGTACCAGACTTTATTGTTACGAATGATGACTTAGCAAAGATCGTTGATACAAGTGACGATTGGATTACACAGCGGACTGGAATAAAAAGACGTCGAATTGCAACTGGAGAGTTGGCTTATCAAATGGGAGCTAAGGCAGCTAAAGAAGCATTAAAGGATGCCGGACAATCCATTGATGATATTGATATGATTTTAGTTTCAACAATAACCCCAGATTGTTTTACTCCGTCGATTGCATGTCTGATTGGAAATGAGCTTGGTACAAAGACTGCAGTTGCTATGGATCTGAATGCAGCCTGCTCAGGTTATATTTATGCAATGGACATAGCGAGAAATTTTCTAGAAACCGGAGCATACCGTAACATATTAATTGTCTCAACGGAAATTATCTCTCGGGTGATTGATTATTCTGATCGGACAACCTGTGTTTTGTTCGGAGATGGTGCTGGAGCAACCGTCGTCACGAGAAGTAATGGTATTTATTCCTCTTCTCTAGGTGGAAATCCAAGTGGGGCATATAAGCTTTTTGCAAAGATGAAACATCATAAAAATCCCTGGAGTCTTGCACAAGAGAATTACGAGATGGACAAAGTAAATGATTTTTCATATGGTCATATTTCTATGGAGGGAGAAGAAATATTTAAATTTGCGGCACTGACACTACCGAAAGTAGTTCAATCTGTGTTGAAACAAGCAAATCTAACATTAGATGAATTAGATTTATTAGTTCCACATCAAGCAAATATACGGATTCTTCAGGCGGCAAATAGGAGATTAAAACTACCCGAAGAAAAACTATATGTTGGTATTGAGGACTATGGAAATATCTCTAGTGCATGTATTCCATTAGGACTGTGGCATCTAAAGAAAGAAGGAAAACTAAAGAATCATGATAAAATATGTATTGCGGGGTTTGGTGCAGGATTAACCTACGGTGCAATCGTTTTTGAATGGTAATGGACATAAAAGCAGCTGTGAAAAAACAGAATAAAGATGTGTGTGAGATGCGGGGAATCATATTAAATTTGGCTGCCTTTCCCTTTCGGCCGGATTTAGCCAAATTCTAATATGATTCCCCGCATCTCTTATCAATGTTGTATTGTTTTTTCGCAGCCCTTTAACGTTAATTATCTTCTGCTTCTGCTTCTTTAACAATATCTTCGAGAACATGAATCAGATCTTGCATTGTGTTTAGTTTTGTATCTCTTTCTAATATCATATTTTGTAAGCCAACAGAAAGAGTGTCGAATTTAGCTTGAATAGCTGGAGCTATATAAGTCATATTATTCACCTCAGATTAGAAAGTTTTATTGTACCTAGATGTTATGCTGTTAACAAAGCGTTCCATGTCCTGCTTTGTCTGGATGGTTCTTGAAGCTTCAATTACCTGTTTACGCTGGCTTTCTGGCATGGCAGAAAAGGAGTTCATCGCATTCGTATCTTTTGCTAAAGCCATACTAAATCCGATTGGTATCTCATGGTTACCCAACATTTCCATAACATCATCCTCCTGTTTGATATTAAGTCAACTAGGTTCTTATCATCGTTAGTATGTGCAGCTTTAGTTGTTTTATGTAGAACAAAGATGGAACATGAAGTCGAAGTTTACACCTCAGTTTCATGTTCCATTTTTTAGTATCAGTATCAGGTAAAAATTTATATTTAAATCGATTTTTATATAATATAATTATTTAAAACGCCACATATTACAAGATGAACAGGAACTATTCATATGATCTTTGTCTTTACGTGACATGCCGGAATCAGCCTTTGGATAAGGATACCAGCAGTCATTACAAGTACTACCACAAGTACGTTCTACTGTTCTTCCACAAGTTGTACTGGAGTCCATACAGCTGTTGCAGGAATCATTAAAGTTCATGCAAGAATCACAAGTGTCGTCGAAATCCATGCAAGAACCACAGGTATTCATGCAAGAACCACAGGTATCCATACAAGAATCACAGGTATTCATACAGGAGTCACAACGGTCCATTTGACATCCACAGGAATTGCCGCAAGTATTGCCCCAATCGTTGTCGCAAGTATTGTTACAAGTGTTGCGACAGGAATTGTCGCAAGTATTGCCCCAAATATTTCCGCAGGAATTACTGCAAGTATTATTCCAAGTGTTACCACAGGAATTACTGCAAGTGTTACGACATGTGTTTCCACAGCAATTACCACAAGTATTGCCACAGGAATTACGACATGTATTGCCACAAGTGTTACGACAAGTGTTGCCCCAGGTGTTGTTGCAACCACATCCTCTATTATTACCACAATTGAAAAAACTCATAACGTATATCTCCTTTCCCTAACACTATATGCAAGCAAACTTAATGTGTGATAGCAGATACAGGAGAAATTTAGATGATAATGCTGAATATTCATATATTTGAATATATATTAGTTGATTTACTAGACAATTTTACAAATTAGATATATTTTTATAGAAAAAACATTTATTTTTATGCGGATTAAAGGGAAAAATGAGTACTAAATGTAATGGACAAAGTTGACGAAAGAATCAAAGGGTATTAATATTTATGAATTATGATTGCATTTTTATAAATGTGGTGATATAATTATCGTTATGAGAAATATAACTTTTTGTCATAGGAGGAGAACATATGAAACGTTTACTAGCAGCAGGATTATTACTTACGATAGCTATTTCAACAGTAGGATGTGGTAAGAAGGCATCTAAGGTAATAACGAATAAAGATGATCTTAAAAGTGCAAAAGTTGGTGTGCAGACAGGAACAACAGGTGATTTAACTGCAACAGATGATTATGGTGATCAGTGTGTAGAACGTTTTAAGTCTGGTATGGAAGCAGTACAGTCATTAAAACAAGGAAAGATTGATGCGGTGATCATTGATAATGAACCAGCTAAAATCTTTGTTGAGCAGAATAGTGACCTAAAGATTTTAGATGATGAATATTTGGTAGAAGACTATGCAATCTGTTTAGCTAAAGGTAATACAGAACTTGCAGAGGAGATCAATAGCGCAATTGCAATATTAAAAGCTGATGGTACCTTCAAAGCAATTGAAGATTATTATATAACAAAAGCTGAAGGAGCAGCACCTTATGTTAAAAAGGATGTAGAACGTAACAATGGAAAACTAATCATGGCAACCAATGCTGAGTTTGAACCATATGAATACAGAGAAAAAGATGAAATTGTAGGATTGGATGTAGATATGGCATATGCAATCTGTGATATTTTAGGAAAAGAACTTGTCATTGAGGATATGAGTTTTGATTCGATCATCGCAGCAGTTACAACAGGCAAAGCAGATGTGGGAGTTGCAGGAATGACAGTAACGGAAGACCGTTTGAATTCCGTTGACTTTACAGATAGTTACTATACAGGACGCCAGGTAATCATCGTTAAGAAATAAGGGGGGATATTTTGAGTAGTATAGCAGATAGCTTTTATAGAAATTTTATAGAAGAAGATCGATGGAAATATCTTTGGAGAGGCCTTGGAGTAACATTAACTGTAACAATATTTGCAGTCCTGATTGGTGTAGTCTTAGGATTTTTAATCGCAATTGTTCGTTCCACTCATGATAAAACAGGAAGATTACGTTTTCTCAATTTCTTATGTAATATCTACATAACCGTCATTCGTGGAACACCAGTTGTTATTCAGTTAATGATTATTTATTTTGTTGTATTTGGATCAGTTTCAATTAATAAAGTACTTGTTGCCATAATTGCTTTTGGTATGAATTCGGGAGCATATGTTGCAGAGATTGTTCGTTCTGGAATCATGGCCGTTGATAATGGACAGTTTGAAGCAGGTAGAAGTCTTGGATTTAATTACAGTCAGACAATGAAATTAATCATTCTTCCACAAGCGATTAAGAATATTTTACCTGCATTAGCTAATGAGTTTATCGTATTGTTAAAAGAAACATCAGTTGCAGGATATATTGCATTAGAGGATTTGACCAAAGGTGGAGATATTATCAGAAGCCGTACATTTGATGCATTTTTTCCTTTAATTGCAGTAGCATTGATCTACTTAGTCTTAGTTATGCTGCTTACAAAGCTAGTGAGTTATTTTGAAAGGAGGCTGCGTAACAGTGATCACTAATTCAGAAGTTTTAATCAAGGTATGTAATTTAGAGAAAACGTATGGCAAAGTTCATGCGTTGAATGGAATCTCAGATGAGATTCGAAAAGGAGAAGTTGTTGTTGTTATCGGGCCTTCTGGTTCTGGAAAATCAACTTATTTACGTTCACTGAATCTCCTTGAAGTTCCAACCTCAGGAAAGATTTTTTTTGATGGAGTCGATATTACGGATAAGGCGACGGATATTAATCTTCATCGTCAGAAGATGGGAATGGTATTCCAGCATTTTAACCTGTTTCCTCATATGACGATTTTAAAGAATCTAACAATAGCACCTATGAAATTACAAGGCAAGTCAGAAGAGGAAGCAACCAAGGTTGCTATGAATTTATTAGAACGTGTGGGGTTGGCCAATCGTGCCGATGCCTATCCATCACAGTTGTCGGGAGGACAAAAGCAGCGTATTGCAATTGTTCGTGCATTAGCGATGAATCCAGAGGTTATGCTGTTTGATGAACCAACTTCAGCGTTAGATCCAGAGATGGTTGGAGAGGTTCTTGACATAATGAAAGAACTTGGTAAGGAGGGAATGACCATGGTCATTGTAACGCACGAAATGGGATTTGCCCGCGAGGTAGCAGATCGAGTTGTATTTATTGATCAAGGTCAAATTCAGGAGCAAAATACTCCAAAAGAGTTTTTTGAAAATCCACAAAACCCTCGTTTACGGGACTTTTTATCAAAAGTATTATAATAATCCTATGAATAAAGCATAGACTGATTATAACACTTCTTTTGAGGAAGAATTGTTATGATCAGTCTTTTTTTGCTCTGTTTGTACGAACATACAATTAATTAGAGGGAAATATTAAATTTCTTAAAAAAACATTAAAACTGTTGACGACTCAACGATGGAGTGCTAGAATTCCATCGTTGAGTCGTCAACACATAAAGGAGGGAAAATATGTCTGACATAGAAGTATCTTGTGCTCCCGTGTGGTTCGCAAGAATTCGAAAGGCAATACAGCGTCGTCATATTGAACTGTTAAAGCCTTATGGCCTAAGTAGTATACATGCTATGTATTTAACTGCATTGTACCATTCGGAAAATGGCATGACATTACGTGAATTATGTGACCAATTATTTGTTGATAAAGCAAATACATCAAGAGCGATCACAACTTTAGAAACAAACGGATATGTAGAAAAAGAAGGCAATGATAAATTGAGATATCGGATCAAACTTACTCTAAAAGGGCATGAGGTAGCTCAGTTAGTTGTCACAGATATGAGAAAAGTTCATGATATTATGTTTCGTTCAGTTACAGAAGATGAGAAAGATATCATTCGTAAAGTAATGCAAAAGGTTGAGAGGGCAGCAGACGACATTTAAATTTATTACAAGGAAGACAATTTTTGACTTATCTTGTATGACTGGAGGTAATAACGAAAATGAAGCTGATTGGAAAGTATCTAAAGCCTTATATTGGAGTGTTATTGTTATCATTCCTTCTCTTATTTGGGCAGGCAGCCAGTGAACTTAGCTTACCAAATTTGATGAGTGATATCGTAACAACAGGTATCCAGTATAGTGGTATTGAAGAAAAAGTACCAGAAGCAATAAGTGAAGATGGTCTTAATTTTTTAACTTCATTTATGACACAAGAAAATAAAGAAGTATTCTTAAATGCTTATGCTATTATTGAGACAGGAAGTGATAACGCAAAGGATTACATAGATGAATATCCTTTGTTGAGTGAAAAAAACATCTATGTCCGTAATAAACTAAGCAAAGACGTAGTAAATCAAGTCGCTGACATTTATGGAAAAGCGGTTTATTCCTTTATCGGATTATTCCAAGGAAAGCAAAATGGTAATGGTGATGACAACGGTATGCAGCCAACGGCTATGGATCAGGATACTACCATGGATATCACAACGTTATATCAGATCTCACCAATGATAAGCATGATGCCAGAAGGACAGTTACAGGCAGCAATTGATGCCGCAGATCAAGAAGATCCTTCTGTTTATGAGATGATTGCACCAGGATTTACAAAGTCCTTCTATCAGGAATTAGGTGTGGATATGGAAACCATGCAGCATAACTATATCCTTCGAACAGGTTTGTTGATGTTATTGGTTGCATTAGGTGGCGTAGTGGCAGCAATCGGTGTTGGTTTCTTTGCTTCACGAACTGGTGCCAAGGTAGCTAAAAAATTACGTCGCGATGTATTTGAAAAGGTAGAGAGTTTTTCAAGTGCAGAATATGATAAATTCTCTACAGCATCCCTAATCACAAGAACAACTAATGATATTCAGCAGGTTCAGATGCTAGTTGTCATGGGAATCCGTATGATGTGTTATGCTCCAATCATGGGGATTGGTGGTATTATCTTTGCCGTTGGAACTAGTGTATCCTTGAGCTGGATCATTGCAGCAGCTGTTGTTGTTATGCTTGGATTGATTATGGTAATCTTTTCGATTGCATTACCAAAGTTTAAATCCTTACAAAAACTGATCGATCGTTTAAATCTTGTCAGTCGTGAAAATCTAAGCGGGTTAATGGTAATCCGTGCGTTTGGTAATGAGACTTATGAAGAAGGCAGATTTGATACGGCGAATAAGAACTTAAGTAAAACAAATTTATTTGTACAGAGAACCATGGCATTTATGTTTCCAGTCATGATGTTCCTTATGAATTGTGTAACACTTGCAATCGTTTGGTTTGGAAGTAAAGCAATTGCTAATTCCAACCTACAGATTGGTGATATGATGGCGTTTATGCAGTATGCAATGCAGATTATTATGTCCTTCTTAATGATCTCTATGATGTTTATCATGGTTCCACGTGCTTCCGTATCTGCTACTCGTATTCGAGAAGTACTTGATACTGAGTTAGTGATTAAAGATAAGGAAAAGACCGTGAAATTAAATGACGTGAAAGGTGTTCTTGAATTCCATGATGTATCCTTCCGTTATCAGAATGCAGAATCCGATGTTTTAGAGCATTTAAGTTTTATAGCAAAACCAGGAGAAACAACCGCATTTATCGGTTCAACGGGTGCTGGTAAATCTACACTGATTAACTTAATCCCACGTTTTTATGATGTAACACAAGGATCGATTACGTTAGATGGAGTAGATATTCGTGATCTCAATCAAAAAGATCTTCGTGATATGATCGGATATGTCCCTCAAAAAGGTATGTTATTTACTGGTGATATTGCATCGAACATCCGTTATGGAAAAGAAAATGCTAATCTTTTGGAAGTAAATACAGCGATTGAAGTTGCACAGGCAAAAGAATTCGTGGATTCTACGGATGATGGAATTGAGACACCGATTGCTCAGGGTGGTACTAATGTTTCTGGTGGTCAGAAACAGCGTTTATCCATCGCACGTGCAATCGTAAAGGATGCGCCAATCTATATTTTTGATGATAGTTTTTCTGCACTTGATTTTAAGACAGATGCGGCATTACGTCATTCATTAAAAGAACACACATCAAATGCAACCGTACTGATCGTAGCACAGCGTGTTAGTACGATTATGAAAGCAGAGCAGATCATTGTTCTGGATGAAGGTAAGATCGTCGGTAAAGGTACTCATAAAGAGTTATTATCTTCTTGTAAGGAATACCGTGAGATCGCCGAAAGTCAGTTGTCAAAGGAGGAATTAGCATGAGCCGTGAACATAAAACTCCCCACAATATGACAAAACCAAAGAAAGGTCCAATGGGAATGCATGGTCCAATGGGCGGAATGGGACAGGGAGAAAAAGCAAAGAACTTTAAAGGAAGTTTTAAACGTCTATTAAAGTTTATGAAACCATTCCGTATTCAGTTAAGTTTTGTATTTTTGTTTGCAATCGTATCTACGGTATTTACGATTATTGGACCAAAGATTTTAGCAAAGGCTACCGATTCATTAGCTTCTGGTATGATGAGTAAGATCAGTGGCGGAAAAGCAAATTTTGATTTTGACTACATCGGTAAGATTATTGTTACACTGATTTGTTTATATGTTGTCAGTACGTTATTCTCATATTTACAAGGTCATATTATGGCAGGAATATCGACAAACGTCGCTTACAACTTACGAAATGATATTATGAAGAAGATGAACCGTTTACCATTTTCTTATTATAATAAAACTAGCCATGGAGAAATCCTTTCTCGAATCACTAATGATGTAGATACTTTAAATATGTCTTTAAACCAGAGTGTGACCCAGATGATTACGTCCATTACTTCGGTAATCGGTGTGTTGATCATGATGTTAACAATCAGTGTGAGATTAACTTTAATCTCTTTATTGATCATTCCATTATCTTTGATATTTGTCATGACAATTGTAAAGAAGTCACAGAAGTACTTCCAGGGACAGCAAAGATACCTTGGTAGCGTCAATGGTCATATTGAAGAAATGTATGGTGGACACATTGTAGTAAAAGCATTCAATGGAGAAGAAAAGTCTCTTGAAAAGTTTGATCAAGAAAATGAAAAGTTGTATGAATCAGCGTGGAAATCTCAGTTTTTATCAGGTTTAATGATGCCAGTTATGAGTTTTGTTGGTAATATTGGTTATGTTGTTATCTGTATCGTAGGTGCAGCGATGACAGCAGGCGGTACACTTACGATTGGTGGTATCCAGGCATTTATTCAGTATGTACGTTCTTTCATGCAGCCAATTACACAAATGGCCAATATTTCTAATCAGTTACAGCAGATGGTTGCATCTTCTGAGCGTATCTTCGAATTTTTAGAAGAGGAAGAAGAAAAGGCAATTGAACCAAAACTTACAATAAAAGATGTTAATCTCAAAGGTGATGTACGTTTTGAACATGTTCGTTTCGGATATGAGAATACGGATCAGATTGTTATCAAAGACTTCTCCGTTGATGTGAAAGCTGGTCAGAAGGTTGCCATTGTTGGACCAACTGGTGCTGGTAAGACAACATTAGTGAAATTATTGATGAGATTCCATGATATCAATAGTGGTGCAATTTATGTGGATGGGCATAATATTAATGAATTTTCACGTAATGACCTTCGTACGGAGTTTGGTATGGTATTACAGGATACTTGGTTATACAATGGTACCATTATGGAAAATATTCGTTATGGTAAATTAGATGCTACTGATGAAGATGTTATAAAAGCTGCAAAGGCAGCACAGGTGGATCACTTTGTTCGTACCCTTCCAGATGGCTATCATATGGAACTTAACGAAGAAGCATCGAATATCTCACAAGGACAGAAACAGCTGCTTACGATTGCTCGTGCTGTATTAGCAGATTCTAAAATCTTAATCTTAGATGAAGCAACTAGTTCAGTAGATACCCGTACAGAAGTTATGATCCAAAAGGCAATGGATAACCTCATGAAGGGAAGAACAAGTTTTATCATCGCTCATCGATTATCTACCATTCGTAATGCAGATATCATTCTTTGTATGAAGGATGGGGATATAGTAGAACAAGGTTCTCATGAAGAATTAATGGCACTCAATGGCTTCTATGCAAACTTATACAATAGTCAGTTTGAAGAAGTAACAGAATAATCAGAATAAAAACTTAAATAGTAACAAAAAAGGACAGTTGCATTTGTTAGAATTGTAATTGTTCTTTTTCTTGTCGAGGATTTCGCTTGTAATTTGACGGAAATAAACATATAATTACCTTAAAAGTAAAGATCGGGAGGTAAGTGTGATGCTTAGAATTTTTAAGACTCAAGATGGTGTATTAAAGCGGTTAGATGATATTGAAGAAAATGTATGGATTAACTTATCCAATCCGACTCCCGATGAGATTGCTTTGGTAGCTAGAAAGACAGGAATTGATACAAACGATATGAAAGCATCTCTGGATGATGAAGAGGCTTCGCGTATCGAGGTTCAAAACCACTATACGCTCGTATTGATCGATATTGTTACCAAGGAGAATCGACATGGGAATGAAGCTTATACAACAATGCCGCTTGCTATTATTGTACATGAACATGTAATTGTAACGGTATGTTTAGAGGACACGGCAGTATTAAAACCATTTATGGCGGATAGGGTAAGAGAATTCAGCACAGCGAAGAAAAGTCGTTTCCTATATCAGATACTTTATAGTAGTACGACAGTCTATCAGACTTGTCTGCGATCCATTAACCGAAAACGAGAAGAAATCGAATCTCGTCTCAGTAAGAATACAAAGAATAGTGAATTGATCGCCCTACATGAGTTGGAAACTACACTCGTTTATTTTGCAACTTCCCTTCGAGTGAATGGTGCTGTATTAGATAAGTTGACAAGAACGGAAAAGATAAAGACTTATCAAGAAGATCGAGATTTATTAGATGATGTTATCATCGAGAATAAGCAGGCAATCGAAATGAGCGGTATTTACCGAGATATCATCAATGGTACTCGTGAATTGTTTGCATCAGTTATCGATAATACCCTGAATACGGTCATGAAGCTGTTAGCATCGATCACGGTTGTAATGTCAATCCCGACAATCATTTCTGGCCTGTATGGAATGAACGTTTTACCGGAAAGTATGCCATTTGCTACGCATCCTTATGGATTTGGAATTGTATGTTTCATGACCTTAGTGATCTGTATTATAACTTACTTTGTATTAAAGAAAAAGAAGCTATTATAGTAATAGTAGTCT
>JAQXNU010000261.1 GCA_029098165.1 Clostridiales bacterium | reverse complement strand
GCTTGGAATCAGTTGTGGAAGCTGATGGAAAGAGAAAATAATTTTTCAAGCCAGCTTGGAAGTGCTGTTTTAGACTGGCAGATAGAGAATTGGGCAAATGACCTTACTATGTTATTACATAATGCCGGGAAGTATAAAGAACTGATTGCAGTGAATGAGCAAATACTACAGATTGAGTGGGGAAATATACAGGATACCAGTCTTTTTCATGAAAATGCAAAACGTGATATTGCAGATGCTTATGCCGATATGGGTAACGTAGAAAAAGCATATGCACTTTATAGAGAGTATTTGGAGGAAGATTCGCTGTGGGGATGGGGCTGGATTGGATATTATCGATTGCTAAACGATAATGATGAACCGATGTTTCGTGATGTAATAGAAGAATTGTATCAAAAGATAAAAAAAGGTGTACATTTTCGGGATATGGATGATTTGTGTAGAGAATTGTCGGACGAGTTTAATACTATTGGAGAATTAGATAAATCGGATTATCTGGCTGAGAAATATGAGTTGGAAAGGAAAAAGGAGACAGCGCAGTTGGCGGGCTTTTTGAAGAATATAGGCTTTGAAAATAAAAAATTGGGTTCCTTTGAAGGAAAGAAGATATATCCAAATGATCCTTGTGCATGTGGAAGTGGGAAAAAGTATAAGAAGTGTTGTGCCCGAAAATAGAATTTTAATGCTATAGTAAGTTTATATATCGAAAAGGTTGTGATTTCATGAAAAACAACGGAAATGCTATATCTACACCCGTATATCCGCCTCCATGCAGGTAGATGGTACAGCTTAGATACACAAAAAGATAAATCAGAAAAAGCATCCAGATGGTGGGCAATATAGGGATTATTACTATTATGTCTGTAAGCACAGAACCTTTGTGAATGGTCATAAATGTACTTACTGGAAGCAGTGGAATGAGGATAAAATCACTGCGGCGGTGGAAGAGGTTATAAGGAAGCTGGTAACCAATCTTTAGGGAGCGTTCCATTCAGCAATGGTTAGATGAGATGAGCAATCACTCGGATATTGCAGTGCGTGGTGGTGTTAAAGTAACCCGCAACTATATTGAAGATTTAAAAAATAAAATTGTTATGCTGGAAGAAAAGAATGCTCTAAAGGATATTTTTTTTAAAAATGAAAGCAAAACAGAATACAAAAAGTGTAGAATAGAGTGTTAAATATAATTAATTTTTTCTTTTATATAACTAAATTCGTTTGTTAATGGATGAATTCCTTTGAATTCCCTGTCACAATCCGTTCGAATATCACATAATTTTTTTTCATTCGACGGATAATATATCATGAGTTCTTATAAAAAATAGCTAGTTCGAGAATTTATAGTAACTAGTTGACTATGATTGAAAAGGACAGGGTGCATATGCATAAAAAATTATCAAAAGAAGCTTATGGCGGAGTTCATGGTAAAGATTATGTCCCTTATGTTTCCGAAGGTTCACGTTCCGGCGGAAATATCGTGATCTTGATCATTGGTATTCTGTTAGCTGCACTATTTGCAGCATCGACAGCATACTCGGGTATGAAATCAGGACTTACAGTGGCAGCAGGTATACCAGGTTCCATCATTGGCTCGGGCTTTATCGCAATTTTTGCAAAGAAAAAAGGTATCCTTGGAAAGAATCTTGTTCAAGGTATGTCCAGTGGTGGTGAATCAGTTGCGAGTGGTATTATTTATGTATTACCAGCAATTCTATTAATAGGCGCTGATGTCACCTTTTGGGAAGGATTCATCGTAAGTATCGGTGGTTGTCTCTTTGGTATAGGAATTGGCTCACTTGTTTATAAGAACTTAATCGTTGAAGAACATGGTAAACTGATGTATCCGGAATCCATGGCGATTACAGAAACACTGGTAGCGTCTGAAGGTGCTGGAGACTCCATGAAATTTATGGGGATTGGTTTCGGTATTAGTGGTATTATTACTGCAATCTCAGCATCGTTTTTAAATTGGACGAATACGTTAATCAGTTATGTCAACGAGCGATTTTATAAGTGGAAACTTGAAGTAGAAGTAAATCCACTGCTTCTGGGTATTGGTTTCATCGTTGGTCATGAAGTCTCTATCACAATGTTTGCAGGATCCATCTTAGCAAACTTTGCGATACTTCCTTTGATCAGTTACTTTGCAGCATTTGCTGGTGAAGGTGAAGCTATCTGGAATAATCCAGACGTTGGACTTGCAGCGATGCAGGTAAATCATGTCGCAGGCTCTTACGTTAAGTATATCGGTGCCGGTATGATGCTTTCAGGTGGTTTGATTGGTGCAATCAAATTAATACCAACCATCGTAGTTGCGATTAAGGAGACGATACATGCCAAGTCAGATGATAATTCCAAAGGTTCCGCCTTTGCTATTATTATATTATTAGCCTCTATCGTAATTGGATTTGTTGCTGCATTCCTTGTATCAGGTAATATATGGATGGCAATCATCGGAGCAATCATTTCCTTTATTTTATCTTTATTATTTGTGATTGTTTCTGGTCGATTGACTGGTACGATTGGTACGTCCAATTTACCTGTTTCCGGTATGACAATAGCCTCTTTAGTAATCGTAACCTTATTGTTCGTTATCGCTGGTTGGATCAGTCCAGAGAATAATAAATCCTTATTATTATTTGGTACGTTTATTGTAACTGCAATCTCCATCGGTGGTGGATATTCTCAGTCACAGAAAGTAACTTTCCTAGTTGGCGGTGAGAAAAAAGAAATGGATAAATATTTCTTAGTCGCTAACGTTGTTGGTGTTCTTGTCGTTGTTGGTATTATTAAATTACTTGCGGACCAGCTTGCTTTACAGGGCGATAATGTCCCATTTGCACTACCACAGGCAAACTTGATTTCCACATTGACTGCAGGTATCATGTCAGGTGAATTACCATGGCATATGATCATTGTCGGCGTTGTTATGGGTATTGTTTTATTCCTATTAAAATTACCAATCATGACGGTCGCAATCGGTTTCTATTTACCAATTGCAACAACAGCTATTATCTTAATCGGTTCTCTAGTTCGTTTATTTATTGAGAAGGTTAGTAAATCCGCTAAGGTTAGGGAGACAAGAATCAGTAATGGTATCAGTTTATCCTCAGGTTTAGTTGCAGGTGGTTCGATCATCGGTCTTGTTGGTATCATCCTTCAGGTACTTGGAGTTGTCAAAGGCAATGGACCTCAGGGCTTTGCAAATACCAATGGTATGGCTTATATTCTTTTAGTTGTATTGATTGTATGTACAATTGTTCCACTTCTAGCTAGCAAGATACGTGAACATGCAGAAGAAGAATAGATAACGATATGTAAATCAATGGGCTGTGATAAAATAACAAAAGATTAGCGTACGAGGCGGAGAATCAAACTAGATTTTGGCTTAGTCCGACCGAAAGGGAAAGGCAGCCAAAATCTAGTTTGATTCTCCGCCTCGTTTTCATTTTGCTATTTTTCACAGCCCCTTTCTTTTGCAAAAAGTTGGATTACCGAGTATAATTATTTATACATTTATGGTAAATAATTAGATAAACATACATAGGACAAGTTAATATAGAATCATGATCGAAACAGGAGGAGAACATATGAGATTAAAAGGAATTGCTGCTTCCAATGGAATCGTAGTAGGACCAGTTATGGTTTATGAGCCGCAGATATATGATATCGCTGAGAGTTTCTTTGAATCAGGCTTGGAAGAGCGATATTTTGAGAAGTTTCAGAGTGCTGTTATACAAGCAAGACAGGAGTTAAACACTTTAGAAACCCGATTAAAAATAGAGAATGAAGAAAAAGCAAAGATATTTTGTGCACATCAACAGCTTTTACAGGATCCGGAACTGATTCAACGAATCACAACTTGTATCCTAAGAGATCGGATGAATCCGGAATATGCGGTTAGTTTAATCTTTGACGAGTATATTTCCATGTTTCAAACGATCAAAGATCCAATGATAGCTGCGCGTTCCATCGATTTATCGGATGTAAAGAATCGAATCCTTCGAATCTTGTCAGGAAAATGTGAAAAAAATCTTTCGTATTTACCTAAAAAGGTGATTGTCATTGCTCATGACTTATTACCAAGTGAAATAGCTACCATGGATTATGCAAATTGTCTTGGATTCGTCACGGAGATGGGAAATACGACATCTCATACTGCAATCATTGCAAGAAGCCTTAATCTTCCTGCTGTACTCGGAGTGCCCGATTTACTTTCTTATATACAGGATGAGGAACAGATACTATTAGATGCAGATGCAGGGGAAGTGATCATAAATCCAACTAGCAGGGATCTTGAGAAACGAAAAGAAAAGGATGAATACCTAAAGAATGAGAATCAAAACAATTCGTTACCATGCACAATGTTAGATGGCCAAATGATTGAACTTGGTATTAACATTGGAAGTGAAGAAATTTCGCAAATATCTGTTTCTTATGATTATGTTGGCTTGTTAAGAACGGAGTTTTTATTTATGGGGAAAGCAAGTCTTCCGAATGAGGAAGAGCAGTTCAAGGTTTATACCCATATCGTGGAGCAGTGCAGCGGAAAGGTCGTTACATTAAGAACACTTGATATAGGAGGAGATAAGATACTCCCATCTCAAACTGGCTTAAAGGAAGAAAATCCAGCCTTGGGAAAACGTGCGATCCGTTACTGCTTCGAGAATAGGGATTTATTCATGATGCAGTTAAAAGCTGCGTTACGTGCGTCTGCTTATGGTCCACTTCAGCTTTTATTCCCAATGGTCAGCAGTATGGATGATATCTACCATATTAGATTTATGTTAGAAGAGGCAAAGCAGAAATTAAGAGAGGAGCATCGCAATTTTAATGAACAAATAAAAATTGGTGTTATGATTGAGGTTCCGGCCATTGCATTTATTTCGGATCTGGTAGCAAAGGAAGTAGATTTTGCGAGCATCGGGACGAATGATCTTACACAGTATCTATGTGCTGCAGATCGTATGAATCCAGCAATGGGTTCCTATTATCAGACAATGTCACCTGCGATGATCCGCATATTAGATCATATTTTTCAAGAGTTTAAAAAAAATAAGAAACCAGTAAGCGTTTGTGGTGAGTTGGCTGGAGATCCAGTTGCAGCTGCATTACTCGTTGGTCTAGGAGCAAGAATATTAAGTATGTCTACAAGCAATCTAGTGAGGGTAAAAAAACTTTTATCAAGTATTACATTTGAACAGACAAAGAGTATAGCGAATGTTTGTAAACAACTAAAAACAGAAGAAGAAATTAAGAAATATGTACAAAATAAAATCAAATATGAGTAAAAATTTATCGATTAGTACAAAAAAGTATGGAAAATAAGTTAATATGGTAGTATAATATAGGTATAATTACCTATATTGTTGGAAGGAAGATGGGAGGTTTATTATGAAGAAAAAGGGTAGGTTAAAGCGGCGTATTTTATTGAGTTATATGAACATCGTGGTGATTGGTCTGGTTGCCATGATTTACAGCAATGTGAAATTCTGGAAAGCTGAACAGCAAGCAAATGATTATATAAAGACTTATGCAACTGTGATTCAGTCAAATTCACTCACTGCTGAGCAAGCACAGGATATGTATGATTATATTGTAAATGAAAAAGAAGATATGCATCATGCAAATACAATGTTATTAGTAAACGCGGCAGGGTTTATTATCATATCCATAATACTCAGTATAGTGTTAAGCAGACGAATTTCAAAACCTATTGTCAATTTAAAATATAAACTAGTAGAAGCGGAAAAGAAGAATGATTTAACAACTCAATTTTCCATAAAGAGTAAAGACGATATTGAAGAAATGGCCAATGCACTAAATGCATTTATACGAAAAATTCGATCCTCTTTATTCGAAGTATCCGACCGTTCTTTACAAATGGTAAGTTCGATGAATACTGTTAGTAATAGTATTGAGAATTTAAATAAGTACATAAATGATATCTCAGGAAAAACAGAAGATATATCAGCAGGAATGCAAGAAACAGCAGCATCAACCCAAGAAGTAAATGCAACAATCGAAGAAATCAATGCAGCCGTTTTGAATTTTACAGAAAAATCCAGAGAAGGGGAACAGACCGCTGTTGAAATCAATGAACGTGCAAAAGTTTTGAAAGAAAACTTCTCAGAGTCTCAGAGACGTGCAGAGGATATGTTAACGAATATTAAAGTAAACTTAGGACAAGCTATTGAAGAGTCCAAAGAAGTTGAGCAGATTAAGAATCTTGCAAATTCGATTTTAGAAATCACCAAGCAGACGAATCTATTAGCACTTAATGCATCCATTGAAGCAGCACGTGCTGGGGAAGCGGGTAGAGGATTTGCTATTGTTGCAGATGAAATTGGAAAACTAGCTGAGAATTCAGCTGCTACTGCCAACCAAATCCAAAGAGTTAGTGAAATTGTAATGAATTCAGTTAGTAACTTATCGGAAAATGCGAATAGTATCCTACAATTTGTATCGAATGATGTACAGGATGATTATCGTAGCATGTTAGTCGCAACGAATGATTACAGTAAAGATGCGGTTAGTATTAAAGATATGATAACGGAGTTAACAGATACAACGGAACAATTGCTACTTTCCATTGAGAGTGTTTCTTCGGTTATCTCACAAGTCGCAATTTCCACCAATGATGGTGCAGAGGGCACAACGATCATCAATAATAAAGCAGTTGAGATTGTTCATGAAGTCCAAGAAGTAGTAACAGAGACAGCAAATGTAACTGAAAATGCTACGCTATTAGCAGAGGCAATGACAAAATTTAAAATCTAGTAAAGAGGATGTGAAAAAAACTCCAAAAAGAGCGATGAGGAGAGAGACTGGGAAGTACATTAGAATTTGGCTGCCTTTCCCTCGCGGCCGGACATAGCCAAATTCTAATGTGCTTCCCAGTCTCTCACGCTCCTCTTTTTTGGAGTTTTTTTCACAGTGCTTTTTGGCTGCCTTTCCCTCGCGGCCGGACATAGCCAAATTCTAATGTGCTTCCCAGCCTCTCACGCTCCTCTTTTTTGGAGTTTTTTTCACAGTACTTTCTTAGCCATCTGAAGCAAAGTATCTTGTTCCTTTTTTCCGATACCGAATTGAAACTGCATCGTATCAGTTCCATAAGAACGTAAAACTTTGCAAGTAACCATGGTCTGGTTTTTAATGCGAATCTCATTGGCTGCAGTATTTTCAGCTTCTGCATCGGTACGTGCTTTTGTTATTACATTCACATATACTAGTTTGTCATTTTTGCTTTTTACTTTACAAGCAACAACAAACAGTTTTTCCTCAAAGACGGGAGCAGCTGTGTGTACAGGTGTAGTTTTGGCCGCAGCTTTCTGAATTGCTTCTTTTGGAGAATCTTCTAACTGCTGATCTGCAGTCTGTAATCCATTTAGGTTACCAAGAATATATGCTAACTCGATTAATCGACGAGTCTTAGGATCATGAATTCCTTGAAAAGCCTTTGATTTTAAGGAGTTAACAGCGAGTTCTTCTTCTGTGAATTTTGTCAATCCATTATTTTTCGCTGTCATACGCGCAAGATCATATTGGCATCTTATTTTATCATTTTTCCATCGATACATTTTAAGTCCACTTCCTTATCTTAATTTTGTTTTTACTATTATAGCACATAAGTATCTATAACTATAGAAAAAAGATTAACTATAGTATTGTTTGTCGGTACATTTGTTTTCAAACGATTTATGTAACGAATGATTTTATCTTGCTATGTAAAAAAAGGGGCTGTCAAAAA
>JAQXNU010000260.1 GCA_029098165.1 Clostridiales bacterium | reverse complement strand
GAGTATGAAACGAAACGAGCAGTAAATGAAGTTAACCTTACGGTGTCAGAGGGAGAATTTATTGGATTGATCGGACCAAATGGTGCGGGAAAGACAACACTTATGAAGTTGTTGACAGGGATCATTGCACCAACAAGTGGCGAGATTAGTGTCTTAGGATTTTATCCAAATAAGCTTCAGAATGAACTTAAGAAACAGTATGCGATTGTCATGGGACAAAAGAGCCAGTTATTTTTTGAATTGACTACTAGTGATATGCTCAAACTGTATAAAGAGATTTATGGAATATCGCAAAAGGAATTTGAAGAAAGTACACAGTATTTCATTCAGCTGTTTGGGGTAAAAGACTTATTAGATGTCCAAGTTCGAACGTTGTCCTTAGGAGAACGTATGAAAATGGAGTTGATGGTTGCCTTATTACATAACCCTAAGATACTATTCTTAGATGAGCCAACGATTGGATTAGATGCGATTGCAAGCAAGCAGATTCGTCAGTTCTTAAAGCAGGTAAATGAAGAACGCAAAACTACAATCCTTTTAACTTCGCATTATATGGAAGATATTAAGCAGCTGTGTAGCCGAGCAGTTGTAATCAATCATGGAAGTAAGATTTACGATGGAAATACGGATGAACTATTTGAAAAGTTTCAAAAGAGTAAGCGACTGACATTCACATTTGCAGATGCACAAAAAGTAGTGTTACCAAAAGAAGCTACGATTCTTGAGCATACTCAGGAAAAAGTCAGCATCGAAGTATCAAAGGAAATGGCATCGGATGTATTAGAACAAATGATGAAGTTACAGATGCCATTGGATGTGCTTGTAGAAGATGAAGAGATTGGAACTGTCGTCGAGCGTATCTATCAGAAAAACGTAGAGGTAGCCGGGGGTGATCGGTGATGAGAAAATACTTACAGGTGACTAGTGTTTATCTGCGAAGTGAACTTGTATGGAGAACGGATACGTTTATGACTATGGTTTTTTCCATTACTAAGATTATATTTGCGTATCTTTTGTGGGGAGCAATTTTTGCTGGTAAGAGTCAAATTGGTGGTTTTACGTTACAGGGCATGTTGTCTTATTACATCATAAGTTCATTTTTAGCTCAACTTGACAAATCTGCAAAGGTGAGTTTAGAGTTAAATACTTCCATTCGGAATGGTACTTTTTCAAAATATATGGTCATGCCAATTCGGCTACAGACTTACTTTTTATCCATGGAATTAGGAAGTATCATTTTTTATCTTGGATTTGATCTAGTTTCTACTTTAGTCTGGATTGTTGTATTTCGGATTCAGTTTGTATTTACGAGTGATCCAATCATGATAGCTGCAGCTGTTTTGATGATTGTAATCGGACTTTATTTTATGTTGCAGCTTAATATCTATCTTGGAATCTTAAGCTTAAGATATCAGGAAATCGGAACTTTTTTGATGATCAAAAACAACTTAATCGCATTAGTTACAGGAGGGATTGTTCCACTTATACTATTTCCGCAAAGTGTATTGCGGGTGTTTCAATATCTTCCATTTTACTACGTAACATATCTTCCATCGATGCTTCTGACTGGAAATTGCGAATCGGAAGTATATCGAGGAATTCTTATCATTGCAATCTGGGCAATCGTATTTCGAGTTTTAAATGAATTCGTTTATCAAAAATATCGAATTCAGTTTGATGGCGCAGGAATATAGTTGTGTATGGAAGGAGGATGTCGATGAAAAAGAGATGGAGAGTTTTTCGAGAGTTATTGCGGTTACGTATGTCAAAATTAATGATGTATCGACTTGAATTCTTTGGTCCGTTTTTTGTAGATGGTAGTTTGTTTCTCATTCAACTGTTTGTATTTGAAGCAATTTATTCTCACGTGGATACAATCGGTGGACTTAGCCGTGGAGATATGATCATATTTATTGGTACCTTCTCGATGTTGAATGCTGTGAATATGGTGTTCTATTTTTTCGGTGTTAATTCGATTCCAGAGAAGATAAAAAGTGGAGCAATGGATTTATACTTAACAAAGCCCGTAGATGCTTTGTTTCAGATTTCCTTTGAGAGTATCAATCCAGGATCCATACCTTTAATGATCTTTAGTTTATTCTTGATTCTATATGGAATTCAGATTAATAATATACAAATTCCATTTACAAATGGGATTTGTTATGTCATATTAATGTTTGGTATGTTAATCCTATATTATGACATAGAAGTTATCATTCGTACGATTTCATTTTTTACAATCTCAACGAACAGCATGATGAAAATTGAAGATACGGGACTTGAATTATGTATGAAACTTCCGGGAACTGTTATGTATGGATGCTTTAAAGTATTGTTTTATGTTATTATGCCATATGGAATTATGGCTACTACGCCTACGAAAATATTAGCAGGGACAGTTACGACTGGTGAGATCATCTATGGAGCTGTCATCATTATATTATTTACTGTATTCATGCGATTTTTTTGGAAGTTTGGGATTAGACACTATAAAAGTGCAAGTAGTTAAAAAAGGAGAAGAAGTAGTAGTAATGGAAGAGCAGTTTTTACAAGAATCCAAAAAGACAAAAGGAAGGAAGGTACGGAAGGTTATTCCTTGGATCATCTTAGGGCTGAT
>JAQXNU010000259.1 GCA_029098165.1 Clostridiales bacterium | reverse complement strand
TTGGCATCGCAGGTAAAGTGGTGCTTGAGGAAGGCAAGATTAAGAGTATGAAGTACATATCATTTATCAATATCAGACTATCCCATCAGGTAAAGGGTTGTGCAGACAGTATTCTTCCTTATGTTGTACGCAATAATAGTATTTATCATACGCTAATCATATCGCCACCGGGATGTGGGAAAACAACACTTCTACGGGATTTGATTCGTCAGTTATCCAATGGAGAGAAAGAGAGAGAGTCAGGTAAAGCCAGACCTGGAATGCAAATTGGGGTTGTGGATGAACGGTCTGAGATTGCAGCATGTTATATGGGGATTCCACAGAATGAACTCGGAATTCGTACGGATGTATTGGACTGCTGTCCAAAGGCAAAAGGCATGATGCTACTGATTCGTTCTATGTCACCGGCGATCATAGCTGTAGATGAAATTGGGCTTGCTGAAGATATTGAAGCAATCCATTATGCAATGGGATGCGGTTGTAAGATGATCGCGACCGTTCATGGAGGCACCATTGATGAAGTGAAGGAAAAACCAATGCTTGGAGATTTAATCAAAAAACATGTGTTTGAGCGCTATATCATATTAAGTAACCAGGAGAGAGTCGGTAAAGTCACTGAGATTTATGATGAGCGAGGAAGCCGACTTTATTGTGATTAAGTTTGAGATTGAAAGTGAGGAGTTCGTTATGGCAAAAAATAAGAACAATAGCAAGAATGATAGCAAGAGTAAAGGAAAAGGAAAGAATGATAGCAAGAACAAAGGCAACTCAAAGAATGCGAGCAAGAAGAAAAAATAGAACTCTTTGAAATTGATGGGAAGCGGATGGGAAAACATGATAGAGACATATATTAAGATCACGGGCTGTGTTTTGATCATAAGTTCAAGCAGTGGCATGGGCTTTTTACTTGCTAATGATATCAGAAAGCGTTTGGAGGATCTAAGGTCAGCTAAGACGATCGCGCTTTTACTACGAGGTGACATTCGGTATGCACATACAGCACTGCCAGAAGCACTGGAGAATGTTGCGAGAAGGCATGATGGTAGAATGTCACCTTTCTTAAAACGTGTGGCAAGAGAACTTCATAAATATAACGGGCTGAGTTTTACTGAGATTTGGAAACAGGCAATGGAGGAGGAACTTAAAAACACCTCCTTAAGTAAAAAGGACAAGGTTAGTCTGTTACAGTTTGGGGAGCAACTTGGTTATCTCGATAAGGATATGCAGATCAATCATATTGACTGGTACATAGCACAACTAGACGATGATATGAAAGAAATTACTTCAGAAGCGAAGGATAAGATGCGGCTCTATAAGAGTCTTGGCGTGTTATTTGGCATCTTAGTTACGATTCTTTTAGTGTAAGAATTGTGTATAGAAAAAATGCAGGTTTAGATGCAGACGGGAGCAGTTACATGACTATTTATCTTATTTTTAAAATAGCCGCGGTTGGTATCTTAGTATCGGTAATCAATTCGATACTGAAGCATGCGGGAAAGGATGATTATTCCTCCTTTGTTAGCTTAGGTGGTTTGATCATCGTACTCTATTGGATCATACCATACATAGCGGACTTATTTACGTATATCCAGCAAATCTTTAATATGTAGACGCAAGGATATCTGGAACGAAAATAGGAAAAGTCCAGAGAGTATGAGAAGGAGATACAACGTAAATTGGGAGGTATCAGATGGAGAAAGTTGCATTGGTAGGCGTGATCGCCGTAATTGCTTCAATCATGTTAAAAAGCAAACGGGCAGAATACGCCTTGATGCTGAGTTTTGCTGGATGTATTCTCATCTTTTATTTCAGCATCGGAAAATTACAAAGCATACTAGGTGCAATTGAAAAGATTCGTTCGTATCTGTCAGTCAATTCCGAGTATATAACAATATTATTAAAAATCATTGGCATTACCTATATTGCCGAGTTTGCATCCAACCTTTGCAAGGATGCCGGGCACGCAGCGATTGGTAATCAAATTGAGCTTGCAGGAAAGCTTTGCATTATGGCAATCAGTATGCCAATCTTGATTGCCTTGCTAGATACGATCGATCGTTTTTTAGTATGAAAAGAAACAACAATAGCTTGTTGGCAGAGGGAGGAGAAACAAGATGTCAATAATAGCGTTCTGCCTTCATAAGAACAATAAAGCAAACAAGCATAGGATTGGAAGTGGAGTAAGGATACTTTTAACGGCTTTGCTGTTTTTTGTCTTTTTCTTGGACAAACCTATGAGCGCTTTTGCGAGTGAGACACGACCAGAGGATAACACGCCGTTCGAGAAAATAGACACATTCGACATCGATTATACCGACATTCAGAATGCAATCAATCATGCGTTATCGGACCAAGAGTCATTTCAATTTGAAAGCTATGTTAAAGACCTTGTTAAAGGCGAGGAATCCTTCTCGGTACAGGGAGTCATAAAAAAGGTACTTTCTCTTTTGATCGAAGAATTGAAGGCTAACTTAGGAAGCCTTATGAGGTTACTTGCGATTGCAGTCATTGCTGCGGTATTTACAAACTTTTCTCATACGTTCCAGAATAGCCAGGTTGCAGAGACTGGATTTTACGTAACTTATTTATTGATGTTTGTAATCTTGTCGTCTACTTTTCTCAGCGCCACAAGCATAGCATCTCAGACCGTGAGCCGGCTGTTGGAATTCATGAAGGCACTAGTGCCGACTTACTGTATGACGGTAGCGTTCTGTACAGGAGCGACAACTTCTACATTATACTACGAAGGGATTTTGGTGCTGATCACCGTTGTAAATGTCGTCTTGATGAAAGTGGTGCTTCCATTATCAAACATCTATATGATGGCAACATTGGCGGATAATATTACATCCGAAGATACATTGACAAAACTGACAGATCTTTTAGTTACCGTGATTAAATGGTTTTTAAAATCGCTGCTTGCAGTTGTTATTGGAATTGGTACCGTGCAGAGTTTGATCGCTCCTGCAATTGATCAGGTGAAACGTTCCTCTGTGATGAAAGCAACCGATATGATTCCTGGTATTGGAAGTATTCTAAGTGGTGTGACAGAAACGGTATTAGGAGCGGGGGTGTTATTAAAGAACTGTGTGGGTGTTGCAGGGATGGTCGTAGTCATTGTCATCTGTGCGATTCCATTGATTAAATTAGTGATCTACGTGTTTATATACAAGTTATTAGCTGCAGCGATCCAGCCAATTTCAGACAAGCGTGTCGTCAATTGTGTCAGTGCATGTGCTCAAGCTACCAGCTTGCTGTTACAAACAGTATTTGTTACTGCAGTTCTGTTTGAAATTGTGATTACGATTGTTGCTGTATCAACGATGAAAGCTTTGTAGTAAGGAGGTTTATATGATTCAAACATTGTACGATTGGATGAAGAATATCATCGTATTTATGATTTTAACAACTGTAATCTTAAATCTTCTTGGTAAAAGCAATTATAAAAAGTATGTAGGCTTGATTACCGGCTTGATTTTGGTGCTGTTAGTTATCCGACCAATCCTAACTTTAGTCGGAAAGGCAGAGTATATGGACTTTTCTTTGGAATCCTTGGAGTCCTTATCCGATGCCCAGGATTTTGAACATGAGATATTTGCAATGGAAGAGCAAAGAGAGGTAGATATCTTAAGCGAGTATCGAAAGGTCATTATGAAACAGACCAATAAATTGATTGGAGAGAAAGGATTGGAGGTAGTGACAATGGCGATTGATGTGGAGGAGGATAAATCCAGCATTGAGTTTGGGAATATACGATCGATGACACTAGTTACGCGTTATAAGACAAGCATGGATATGCCAGGAAAGACAGGAGAAATCTCAAAGGTAGAAAAAGTAGAAATTGGACAAATTGTCCTTGGTCAAGATGGAACGAATTTAAAAGAAAGCCAGCAAAATAGCTTGTCCCCGATGGAAGTCTCTATAAAAAAATTGTTATCGGACTTCTATAATATCGAAAACAATAATATAAATATTACTATACAGGAGGACCGCGATGAGTAATAGTGAAGAAAGGGCTAATCCTGGAAAAAAGAAATTTTCCTTTAAAGATATCAACAAGAAAGATCTAATTCTTCTTTTTATAGCAGGTATTGTATTGTTATTACTAACCGTTCCTGACCTAATTGGTAAATTAGGAACAAAGACAAAGAAAGAAAACGTTCAAAGTACACCAAAACTTTATGCTGCTGCAACACAAAATTCCGAGGATAAGGAATACATTGCGTACTGTGAGAATAAACTTAAGAAGTTACTGGAAAAGATGGAGGGAGTCGGTAAAGTTGAGGTAGTTGTTAGCTTGAAGTCTTCGAAAGAACAAGTGGTATTAAAGGATAATCCATATACACAGGAGAGTTTAAGCGAGACTGATAACGAAGGCGGCAGCAGAATCAGCTCGAGCACACAAAATCAAGAAAAAACTGTGCTTGTAAATAACAAAACAGGAGAAACGATTCCTTATGTCATTAAGGAATTAGAACCAAGTGTAGAAGGCGTTGTAGTACTTGCACAAGGAGGTGGAGATGGGAATATAGCAACGAGAATCGTAAATGCAGTTGGTGTGTTGTTCAATGTTCCAGCTCATAAGGTGCAGGTTCTTGAAATGAAAGAGTAGGCTGTTAAAAAAATGACAGCAACTTATTAGTAGTGTATGAATCAGCAATTAAATTTATAGGAAAGTGAGGATACATATAATGAAGGTTAAAAACATTTTTAAGAAAAATCAGGTCATCATCTTTGCATTGGCACTCATGATTGCAATCGCAGGGTATTTGAACTTCTCCAGAGATAAAGCAGGTGAGAAGCAAGCTGAAGAGGCAGCAAGTTCTGCAGTTGGCGATGAATTATTTACGCAAGTAGACGGAGAATCTTTTACTGACATTTCGGACGAAGATGACGCGCTGTTGTCGGAGGATATGCAACAAGGAAATATGCTTGTAGTAAATGATCCTGTTACAACGGATGGTGAACTTGTATCAAAAGAGGATAGTGCTGGAGAAGAAGTTGCCACTGATCCAGAAACTGGCTTAGAAGTAGCAGAAACAGGAACAGAGAAAGCAACGAAAGCTCCTGAAGTTGGAGAGGATGTTGCTAAAACAGAAAATGCAGCTCCAGGCGAAGCTATCCTTGCTAGCACACAGATCAACAGTTCTTATTTTTCAACTGCAAAATTAACAAGAGAGCAGACAAGAGCTAGAAATAAAGAATCTTTAATGGGTATCATTCAGGATGCAAGCGTTGCTCAGGAACAAAAAGACGCAGCAATCGATACTTTAGTTGCATTAACTGCCATTGCAGAAAAAGAGAATTCGACAGAAATCTTATTGGAAGCAAAGGGATTTAGTGGTGTTGTTGTATCCATCGTAGAAGATAGCGTTGATGTTATTGTTAACTCAACATCTTTAACGGAGCAAGATATGGCAATTATAGAAGATGTTGTTATGAGAAAGACTGGTGCAGAAGCGAAAAACATCGTGATCACTAACGTAGTAACAGAAGAATAATACATTCGATTCCTCATTTCATCTGTATAACTGCGCATTATCTGTGAATAATGAGAATGGAAACATAAAATTCTTTGCAAAATTGCAATTCGTTTGCTATAATAGATACAGAATATAAAAAGAGCGCGGTTATACGCATGAGATATAGGAGGTTATACCTATGAATAAAGAACTCCAAAACAGTAATGCTTATACAATGGAATCAGCAGGAAAAATTGGAGAAGTTAAGATTGCTGATGACGTTGTTGCTACAATTGCAGGCCTTGCAGCTACAGAAGTAGAAGGTGTGGCAGCACTTACAGGTAATTTAACAAAGGAAATCGTTGGTAAGCTTGGAATGAAGAATTTATCCAAAGGTGTTAAAATTGAATTACTTGAAAAGGCAGTTTCTGTGGAATTATCAATTACAATGAAATACGGTTATAGTATTCCTAAAACAAGTTCACAGATTCAGGATAAGGTAAAATCAGCGATTGAAAGCATGACTGGTTTAACTGTTTCTGAAGTTAACATTCGTATTGTCGGTGTTGATATCGAGCATAATAAACAATAAGGAAATAAGTACAATAAACGGGGGTGTCAAGTACACATTCTGATGTGATTTGACGCCTCGTTTTCATGGCAGGAAAAAGAAAGAAAAATGTGTTTTTTTCTGTTGAAACAAAGTGGTCCGATGATTGTGGCCTAGGAGGAAATGATGACAAGAAGAGAGATTAGAGAACATTTATTTTGTATGTTATTCCGTAAGGAGTTTCATGAACCAAGTGAGTTGAGCGAACAGATAAATTTATATTTTGAATTTTTAGAGAAAACGGCACAGCCGGAAGATCAAGAATATCTAAAAAATCGTTTAGATAAGATTTCGGACAAGCTTGGAGAGATTGATGCTATCTTAGCAGAAGCTACAAGTGGATGGAAACTGAATCGTATGGGCAAGGTTGATTTAAATATTATGCGACTTGCTACTTTCGAGATTAAATTCGATGAAGAGATTCCTGATAAGGTTGCAATTAATGAAGCAGTGGAGCTTGCGAAAAAATTCGGTGGAGATTCTTCCGCAAGTTTTGTTAATGGTGTCTTAGCAAAGGTAATATAATTTATGGATCATGTTTATTCTGTAACACAGGTGAACAATTATATAAAGAATATGTTTGTGAGGGATTACGTACTGGCTCGTATTTACATGAAGGGGGAAGTATCCAATTGTAAATATCATAGTTCTGGACATATCTATTTCACTTTAAAAGATGAGACGGGTCAGATGGCTTGCGTTATGTTCGCAGGAAATCGTGCCGGTCTTACTTTTGAGTTAAAGGAAGGCCAGAGTATTATCGTATTTGGCAGCATCAGCGTCTATGAGCGCGATGGTAAATATCAGATGTATGCAAAAGAAATACGATTAGATGGTCTTGGGATTTTATATGAGAGATTTGAACAGCTAAAAGAGTCTCTATATAAAAAAGGAATGTTTGATGCAGAGCATAAAAAAGCGATTCCACAATATCCAAAAACGATTGGTATTGTAACTGCGAAAACAGGTGCAGCCATTCAGGATATCATTAATATATCGACACGCCGTAATCCATATGTACAATTGATTTTATATCCGGCTAAAGTTCAGGGAGAAGGTGCTGCACAAACTGTTGTTGCAGGAATCAAAGCACTGGAAAAACTGAAAGTGGATACGATCATCGTTGGACGAGGCGGAGGTTCTATCGAAGATTTATGGGCATTTAACGAGGAAATCGTAGCACAGGCCATTTATGACTGTACGATTCCAATCATCTCAGCAGTCGGTCATGAAACAGATACGACTATTGCAGATTATGTGTCCGATCTACGTGCACCAACCCCTTCTGCAGCTGCAGAACTTGCGGTAAATGATCTTTCTCTACTGGAAGGAAGACTGGTTGACTATCATTCGGCATTGGTGTCCGGGTTAATGGATAAGATTGAGGTTGCACGTGCAAAAGCACAGCAGTATCAAATGAGGTTAGGATATCTTAGTCCAACGTATCTTGTTCGACAGAAGCGACTTCATGCCATTGAACTGGAAGATAAGATTAAACAGCGGATGCAGACAATCTTAGTTCAAAAGAAGCACCGTTTGGCATTGGATGCTCAGCGCTTAAAAGGATTGTCTCCGATTGATAAATTACAGAGTGGATTCTCATATGTTGCGGATGATGATGGCAACATGATCAATTCGGTAAAGAAAGTCAAAAAGGGAGAACCGTTGACCATCACGGTAACCGATGGTGTGATCAAAGCAACGGTAGATGGCGTCAAGAAGAGCAAACTGTCAGAAAAGAAGTCAGTAACAACGATCGATGCAATCACAGATGCAGATAAAATGGAAGGATAATTTTATGGCGAAGCAGGCAAAAACATTAGAACAGACATTTGAACAGCTTGAAGCTGTGATGGAGGAACTAGAAAAAGAAGAAATTTCTCTAGAAGATTCATTCCGCCTTTATCAGGAAGGAATGAAATTACTAAAAGAATGCAACGATTCGATTGATAAAGTCGAAAAGAAGTTGATGATTTTAGAAGAGGGTCAGGAAGGTTAATATTGAACGGGAGATAATAAGTATGAACATGGCAGAGTCAATGAAAAAACGTAGCGAGGATATTGAGCAGATATTAAGAGGTTATCTTCCAAAGGAAGAAGGGCAGCAAAAAGAAATTTTTACAGCATTTAATTACAGCTTAATGGCGGGGGGGAAACGTATACGTCCGATGATCATGCAGGAAACATATCGTATGTTTCGCAAGGATTCATCAATCTCTTTTGTTGAACCATTTATGGCAGCGATTGAGATGATTCATACGTACTCGCTAGTACATGATGATTTACCAGCAATGGACAATGATCAATATCGTCGTGGTAAATTGACAACTCACGCAAAATTCGGTCATGCTATGGGGATTCTTGCGGGAGATGCCTTATTAAATGCGGCATTTGAAACAGCATTTAAATCATTCGAATTATTAGACGATATTACAGACCTTGCAAAGTATAAAGAGTTATCTAGTAGAATTCATCGTGCACTACAAATCCTGGCAACAAATGCGGGAGTATATGGCATGATCGGTGGTCAGGTTGTAGATGTGCAAAACGATGGGAAAGAAATTAATAAGGAACAGTTAGATTTTATCTATGATCTTAAGACAGGAGCGTTGTTAAGAGCTTCATTTTTAGTCGGAGCAGTACTTGCAGGTGCAACGAAAGAACAGCTCGATGTTGTTGAGATAATAGCAAATAATGTCGGTTTGGCATTTCAGATTCAAGATGATGTGCTAGATGTCACAAGTACACTTGAAGTACTTGGTAAACCAATTCATAGTGATGAAAAGAATAATAAAACTACCTATGTTACCTTATATGGTATTGATAAGAGTAAAGATTTGGTAAGTTCTCTATCGCAGAAAGCTTTAGAGTTACTATCTTCCTTACAACTAGAAGACGAATTTATGCACAAATTAATTGAGTTTTTAATTACTCGAGAAAAATAGGAAGAAGGTGATTTCGTGCCGAAAATACTTGATGCGATTAATGGACCAAATGACATTAAGTCGATTTCTACAAAAGATTATGGCCGTCTGGCAACCGAAATCCGCAAGTTTTTAGTGACGAATATCAGTAAAACAGGAGGGCATCTAGCCTCCAACCTTGGTGTTGTGGAGTTGACGATAGCGTTACACCTGTTTATGAATTTTCCAGAGGATCAGATTGTCTGGGATGTAGGACATCAAGCGTATGTCCATAAATTATTATCTGGTCGTAAGAATGATTTTGCAACGTTACGTCAATACGAAGGGATGAGCGGATTTCCAAAACGAAAAGAGAGTGATTGTGACGCATTTGATACTGGTCATAGTTCTACGTCTTTGTCAGCGGCTGCAGGACTTGTAAAAGCAAGAGATCTCTCGCACAAGACCAATAAAGTTGTTGCAGTGATCGGAGATGGCGCACTTACCGGCGGTATGGCGTTTGAAGCGTTGAATAATCTTGGGCGGTTTAAGAGCAATCTGATCATCATCTTAAATGATAACGAGATGTCAATTGCGCAAAATGTAGGCGGATTATCCAATTATCTTGGTAAGGTACGTACCAATACCAAGTATACAAATTTAAAGAGCGGATTAGAAACTGCCCTAAAGAAAATACCGAAAGTCGGAGATGCTCTTGTAACAACCTTAAAGCAGTCTAAGGACTCCATCAAACATTTAATGATTCCGGGCATGCTTTTTGAAGACATGGGAATTACCTATATTGGACCGATTGATGGGCATAACATCAATCTTATGTTAACTGCACTTCATTCTGCGAGCCGTGTCAATGGAGCAGTTATTATTCATACGATCACCAAAAAGGGAAAAGGTTATGACAAAGCGGAAAAAGAACCATGTAAGTATCATTCCGTGGAACCATTTGATATAAAAACGGGTAAGAAGTTAAATGTGAATAATGCACTTTCATATACGGATGTATTCTCGCGTACGATGCTAGATTTTGGCCGTGAGAGTGAAGATATCGTTGCTATCTCAGCAGCGATGCCTGATGGTACTGGATTAACTCCATTTGCAAAGGCTTATCCAGAACGATTCTTTGATGTGGGAATTGCAGAAGAACATGCAGTTACCTTTGCAGCAGGTCTTGCTACGAAAGGATTCCGTCCGGTAGTCGCAATCTATTCGACATTTTTGCAGCGTGCGTATGATCAGATCATCCATGATGTCTGTGTTGGCAATCTGCCGGTTGTTTTTGCGGTGGACCGTGCTGGTATCGTTGGCAATGATGGAGAAACCCATCAAGGATTATTCGATATTTCGTTTTTATCTGCAATGCCAGGAATGACGGTCATTGCGCCGATGAATGGAATTGAACTTGAGAAGATGATGGCATTTGCGTTAAATCATAATGGACCGGTAGCAATCCGGTACCCTAAATGTGCAATTTACCTGGACTATACAGATGCAATTGAAGAAGTTATCTATGGTAAGAGTCAGATTTTAGAGTCGGAATCGGAAATTGCTCTAGTTGCAGTTGGAAGTATGGTGGAGACTGCGATAACAGTACGTGAACAGTTAAAGGAAATGGGGCATGAGGTAACCTTAGTCAATGCTCGTTTTGTTTCACCTATCGATGAAGAAATGTTAAGCAAGGTTGCCAACAGTCACAAAGTCATCGTTACTTTGGAAGAAGGTATCAAACGTGGTGGCTTTGGTGAAGCAGTTTCTATTTTCTTAATGGAGCATGGTTATCGTGATATCAAGCATATTAATATCTCACTTCCAAATCAGTTTATTGAACATGGTGAAAGAGCGATGCTTCTTGATAAATTTGGGCTTTCTGCAGATGCGATTACAGAAAAAATTAAAAATCAGATCGGTTAATTATGACGCAAGATTTCGTGAATGATTGGCTGGAATAAACAGATTAGATAAAAGTGTATGTTACGAAATGAGGTTGTGATGAAAGAAAGATTAGACGTTTTAATAGTACAAAGAAATCTTGTGGAATCACGAGAAAAGGCGAAAGCTTTAATTATGGCTGGGTCCGTCTATGTAAATGGACAAAAAGAAGATAAAGCAGGTAGCATGTTTAAAGATGATGTTTCGATTGAAGTTCGCGGAAATCAGATGAAATATGTAAGCCGTGGTGGATATAAGTTAGAGAAAGCAATCGATGTTCATGGTGTGAACTTAGAAGGCAAAGTATGTATGGACGTTGGATCTTCTACCGGGGGATTTACGGACTGTATGTTGCAGAATGGTGCCGTTAAGGTTTATGCAGTTGATGTTGGAACGAACCAGCTTGCATGGAAGCTACGTAATGATGAAAGAGTTATTTCAATGGAGAAGACGAACATTCGTTATGTCACAAGTGCTGAAATTTCCGAACAGGTGGACTTTGTATCGATCGATGTTGCATTTATCTCTTTAACAAAAGTTTTAACTCCAGTTTATGCTTTGATGAAAGATGATGCAGAAATCGTCTGTCTGATCAAACCTCAGTTTGAAGCTGGTCGTGAGAAAGTTGGTAAGAAGGGTGTTGTTCGTGATACGAAAGTGCATGAAGAGGTAATCGAGATGGTTATGTCCTATGCATCTTCTTTAGGATTTACCTTACTTCACTTAGATTTCTCTCCAATCAAAGGACCAGAAGGAAATATCGAGTATCTGCTTCATATGAAGAAGTCAGGAACGCAAGATATTAGCGAATTCTTAAGTTTAGTGCCAGAAGTCGTAGCAAATGCACATGGAAAACTGGATGTATAAGAAAATCTTAAACTGAGTCATTGTAATACACTGCGTGAGATGATTTTGAGTTAATGTAGAGTTAACATGATTGATTGGGCATATTCCTAAGTTTCCTGAGGAATATGCCTAATTTTTGTGAAGATGTTTTGCTGAGAGGACACTAAAAGGTGGTTGTGGGCAGATTCTCAGGTAACTTGAATTATATAGTCCAAAATGGACTAAAACACAGGAATTTATAAGTCTTTTTAGGCATAGGAAGATAGTTTTACTTTTTATGCCCAAGAGGAGATTATGGGATAGAAAAGACACAGATAAAGTCGAGAGAAAAATAGATACACCTTGATAAAAAAGGATTATCCTGTTATAATTATACATATATGAGTAAAAAAATGCATTCTTGGAGGCGTGATGAAAAAATTTTGCATCATTGCAAATCGTGAAAAAGACATTGACTTATCAGTTACGAATCAAATCATTGATGTCATAAAAGAAAATAATTGTTCAGTTGTTGTCGCAAAACAATCCGATGCGAGCGATCATTTTACCGATGCATCGACCGTTCCTGTTGATACCGAATGTGCGATTGTGATCGGTGGAGATGGAACAATCATTAATGCGGCACATGACCTTTTATATATGGATATCCCTATCTTGGGGATTAATCTTGGCACCTTAGGTTTTTTAGCTGAGATTGAGCTTCATAGTATCAAGGATGCAATTCTTGATCTAATCCACGAAGATTATATTGTAGAAGAACGTATGATGATTGAAACAACCCATCAGCAAAAGAATTACTTTGCCTTAAATGATGTAGTTGTTACACGTAGCGGTTTTTCTCGTATCATCTGTGTTGGAATCTATGTGAATAATTCATGGGTACAGGATTATCGAGGAGATGGAGTGATTATCTCAACACCAACGGGCTCTACGGGATACAACTTATCTGCAGGCGGTCCTATTGTGGCGCCTGGAAGTGAAACGATCATAATCACACCAATTTGTCCACATTCTTATAATGCGAGAAGCATTGTGGTATCAAGTGAGGATACTGTGGAGATTCGTATACGTGAGAGTAAGAAAACGCAAGAAGAAGAAGCAATTGCTACCATTGATGGGGATACAGCATTGAATCTTGCAGCAAACGATATTGTTGTAATCAAAAAATCAGAGTTAAAGACGAAGTTGATTCGTTTTGAACGTCAAAGTTTCTTTGATTTAATCCGAACGAAGTTTCGAGATGTAGACTAGTGTAGAATTTACACAATAAGAGAAGATTTTAATTATCAGATAGTGTTAATTTTAGATTGTATTAGGAAGGAAGATAAAATGAAGATTGGTAGACAAAGTAAGATTGTAGAGTTGATCACAAAGCACGATATAGAAACACAAGAGGAATTGGCAGATTTACTTGTCAAAGCTGGCTATAACGTAACGCAAGCAACAATCTCTAGAGATATCAGAGAGTTGAAACTTACGAAAGTAGCAACCGAGCAAGGAAAACAGAAATATATTGTTTTGGCAAATCAGGAATCTGGCATGGCAGAAAAATATATTCGTATCTTACGTGACGGCTTTATCTCCATGGATATGGCACAGAATATCATGGTCATTCGTACTGCACCTGGTATGGCAATGGCTGTTGCAGCTGCACTTGATGCAATGCATTTTGAGGGAATTGTGGGTAGTATCGCCGGAGATGATACAATTATGTGTGCAATCCGTACCGTTCCGGATACGATCAAAGTAATGGAAAAATTATCTCGAATCATTAAGAGTGGAAAATAAACATTGAAACGATTAAAAAACCATGGTAAAATATTCGATGGCTATTAGAATCGGAAAGGAAGTATTATAATGTCAGGACATTCAAAGTTTGCAAATATCAAACATAAAAAAGAAAAAAATGATGCGGCTAAGGGTAAAATCTTTACAAGGATTGGTCGTGAAATCGCAGTTGCTGTAAAAGAAGGCGGCGCTGATCCTAACAACAACAGTAAATTAAAAGATATCATTGCAAAGGCAAAGTCAAATAATATGCCTAACGATACCATTGAGAGAAGTATTAAGAAAGCTTCCGGTGAAGGAGCTAACGTTAACTATGAATTCGTAACATATGAAGGTTATGGTCCAAGTGGTACAGCTATTATCGTAGAAGCTTTAACAGATAATAAAAATAGAACAGCAGCTAACGTAAGAAACGCATTTACTAAGGGCGGCGGTAGCGTTGGTACTCAGGGCTGTGTATCTTACATGTTCGATGAAAGAGGTCAGATTATCATCGATAAAGAAGAATGCGATATGGATGCAGATGATCTTATGATGATGGCTCTTGACGCTGGTGCTGAAGACTTCAACGAGGAAGAAGATAGCTTCGAAATCCTTACTGCTCCAGATGCGTTTAGCGCAGTTCGTGAAGCATTAGAAAAAGAGGGAATCAAGATGGTAGAAGCAGATGTAACTATGATTCCTCAGACTTATGTTGACTTAACGGATGAGACAGATATCAAAAACATCAACCGTACCTTTGATCTTCTTGACGAAGACGACGATGTTCAGGAAGTTTACACTAACTGGTCTGACTACGAAGGCTAGGATGTAAGATAGTGTTTATGCGGTGTTCAGAGTTTTTATTCTTTTAATAAGAGCTGAAAAATGAACCAGTTATGACATACAGTGTAATTTAATATTTAAAATGATAAGACACACTTTTATATATGTATATCATCATTGATATTACATGAATAGGAGTGTGTTTTTTGCATTATAGCTATATCCCTTGATAAATTTACACAAACAAATCCAATTCAGAAAGTCCAAAATGTTACTTTTTCCTTTTGTTCTAAGCATTTATATTGCTCATAAAATAATAGTGAAGAATAATAGGAGTATATACATGGCAAAGAACTATGAACGCATCGTTTGGGCTAATGCACCTGCTACCAATTCACCGTTAAATGAAGTTAACCTGAATAAAATAGATCAAGGGCTGTATGATGTAGACAATGCATTAGAAAAGTTGCAGGATAATGTGCTCCAAAAGACAAATTCGACACCATTTACACCAATCGAAGATTACCATCCAGCAACTAAAAAATATGTTGATGAGAAGATGACTGAAAACAGTGGAAATCCATCGAGTAGTAACACGGACAGCGTGATCTTGTTAGAAGACGGAAGTAGTATCACGGAATATGTAGACAGTTTAGCAATAGCAAAAAATGCGAATGTGCATCAAATAGTTAGAATATACAACGGGGGCAATGTACCTCCAGAATATACAAGTAATGATTTTTGGTATGAGGTATTTTCTACCGAACAGAAGGATTTTATAAGGATTATCGCTCATGATCTTTATAGTGCGAAATCATTTATAAAATAAAAATTATATAATAAATGGCAAGGATGGCAGCTTTACGGCTCTAGTCTAGAACAACCAGAAGTTCCAAGTATTCCGTATGATCCAGAAGGGTCAGAGGTTCCAGATATTCCAAAGGAACCAGCAACACCGACGGATCCTCTTCAACCAACCGATCCAGGAGATCCTCAAAATCCGCCAAAATTAGTATCCCTCGCAAATAAAAATATTGTTACCTTTGGTGATAGCCTAACCTTAGGTATCGGGGATGAAGAAGTTAAGAATGGTGGATGGCCATATCGATTACAGACAACTTATGGTATGAAGGTGGATAAACAGGCAGTCGGCGGAATGGCTATGTCAAAGATCTTAACGAATTATAATCGGGGTGTTATCGATCTTTATCAAAGAACAGAAGTAGATGGTAAGATTCCGGCATCGAAAGTAGCTTATTTCTCGAGTGATAACGTACATTTAAATGCTGCAGGATATAACAAATTAGCAGAAGTAATTGCGGACGAATTAAAAGTAATCCTATGTGTCAAGATGGCGCAATGTTTGATAAAACATTCGCAACCTGGAACTCTGGGTTGGGTAGTAGTTCGCGTACGGTTCATAACGATTATGTGACATATACGATTCCTTGGAACATGCTGAAAACCAGTTTGTTACACTTCTGGTCACCAGAATGGGTTGTTCCTAGTCCGAAAACTGTTAAATATATGATAGGATTTAATGAGTGCTGGCTTGATTCAAGCAATTCTCAATATACAGATATGCTGTGCTTTAACCTTGGTATTGATATGGTAACGCCGGCGGGAGAACCTTATACTGGAGCGAGAAAACATCATGCAGAGTTTATGACAAGTAGATTTAAAGAGTTGACAACCAATCGTCGCTTTGTATACGGACACAATATCAGATATTATGAAACGGATAGTGTATTTGCTAATTATGAAGAACTAAAAGGTATGATTGATGAAAAACAGATAAAAGTATGGAATTAGTATTAAAATAGATGAATGTTTCGGACTGTGGAAATCACATTTCACAGTCTCTTTTATCTTTGAAAGAAAAGTAGAAAATGGATTACAAGAATCCGAATCTATGTTATAATAGAGTTAATTAATTGCGCAGGATAAAAGGCATAATTTAGTTCTTGAGTACACTGTTTTTCGTACGGAGGTAGGAATATGGATCTTGAGATTAAAGAGTTGACACCAAACTTATCAGAAGATTATCTATATTTCTTTGACGAAGTCGCCCATGAGGATTGTTATTGCGTATGTTATTCTAGCGATGATCAGACAGGCTATGACTTTCAGTCAAAGGATGTAAGAAGAAACTATGCGCTAAAGTACATAAAAGAGGGCAAAATACGAGGATTTCTAGCATATAAAGATGGCAAGGTCATCGGATGGTGCAATGTTAATGACCGAGATGAGTGCTATCAGTGTCAGGGCTGGAATAATATGCTTTCTGCGGTTAAAAAAGAGGACACAGACCATAAGGGGTTAAAAATTAAGTCCATTTTTTGCTTTACGATTTCCCCAGTTATGAGAAGACATGGTATTGCTGCAAAATTTCTGGAGTATGTATTAAATGATGCAAAAAAGAAAGGCTATGACGTGGTTGAAGCATATCCGTACAAGGAGTTTATTAACATTTATTATGATCATATGGGACCGTATGAGCTTTACAAGAAATATGATTTTACAACCTATCAAGAACTTGGAAAACGAGTTGTGTTGAGAAAAGACTTATGATGCGAATAAGACTGCTGATCAGTTAAGAGATATAGTGACAAAGGAATTATGAAATCTAGAAACGGCCCGTATGATAGGTAGAATACGAGCCGTTTTGGATTTTATGAATTTATATGGATTTTCAAAAAAATAACTCAAGATTTCAGCCAAAATGTCGATATGAATAATGAGGTAATTTGCGATTGACAGATTAGTGTTATCAAAGCCGAAGAAATTACGATAAGTTGAATGAGGCAACTCAATCATACTTGTTCGCATAGAAACAATGGAGGAATACGGATGAGTTTTCAAGGAAGAAAGAAAAGAAAAATTGCGCTTTTAATGTTATTTGCAGTATTATTTATGAATTTATTCCCGATATCAAGTGGAGAGAATAATGTTATCATTTCGCCTATGGTTACAACCGCGTATGCTGCAGACGTAACGATTGCACCAGGTATGTTTGGTATGGAAGTTGATTCGCAATACCGTCCAAATGGCAGTTTGATTGAAATGGAAGATGATACGATACCAATAGCAATCGCCCATTCGTCCAATAGTATCCCTTCTGGTGCTACGGTTGAATGGCTAGAATACAACCATGAGGTTATTGAGGTTATATCGGCAACGGACTATAAAGTTGTTGTAAAAGCCGTAGGACCTGGTTATTCTCAGTTTGCTGCGATTGTCAGATATCAGGGCATGGCTTATCAGGTTTATTGTCAAATTCATGTTCCATTAAAAATGGATACAAGTGCTGCAGCAAATACTGTAGACAGTGGTTTTGGTATGATTGGTAATCTTCACTATGGTGATGGTTCTCAAAATGTAAGCTTACAGCTGAGTACAGTACCTGTTTCTGGTAGCGCATTTGAGAGAACTCATTATCTAGTTAAATTGGAAAAAGTAAAATATAAAGAAGGTGTTACGAATAATACAATTGCGTCGCCTTCTGCGATTGCGGTAACCTCACCTGCAATTATATGGAGTACGAGTGATGAAAAAGTTGCTACAGTAGATCCAAGTGGTATCATTACCTCTGTAGGAGCAGGTTATGCTGAAATTGTGGCAGAAACGACAACATCATTTAATGGTAAAAAAGATACAATTAAAATCCCTGTATTTGTATCACCAATCGGTCAAGTATCAACATCAAATGAAGCAATGAAGAGTGAGATCTCATTTACGGCATCAAGCAATACATTTACGATTAATACGAATGCCGTCGAGGCCAATAAATTAGTATGGACGATTCATGAGGGTGATAGTTCTTCTGGTCGAGTGATCAATCCGGAAAAAGAGAATTTAATGGATCTGTCGCTAAGTAAATATAGTGGCAGTGCAACATTTACGAATGTTAAAGCCGGTAAATATTATATTACGGCTCGTCCGACAGATAAATTTAGTGAGGGTAATAGCGCTATTCATGAATTGAGAATTCATGTAGATGTTCCAGTATTCTTTTCTCACGATAAAATTACAATGACGGTTGGAGACTACTATGATATCCTTAAGAATTCGAACGTGCCGAGTAAAACATGGTATAATTTCGTAGCACTGAATAATACGATTGTTGAGCTTTCTCAAGGTATCATCACAGCAAAACAAAGCGGCACTACAACAATTACAATGACAGCACTTCAGCCAGGGTTGGATAATGGAGCAACCAATCAGACAATGGAGGTTACAGTAGTAGATGGTATAAATTTGAATACGACAGCTGCTACGATTTATGTCGGATCGTCCATCCAATTGGTATTAAATGCTTCCAATAGTGCGGCTCCGATCACATGGACTTCTAGTGATCCAAGTATTGCGATGGTTGATGAAGATGGTAAAGTAACTGGTCAAAAAGCCGGTGACTGTGTCATTACTGTTAAACAGGTGATCAATGGTGTTACTAAGTCACTAAAATGTAACATTAAAGTAATTGCTTCCGTAACGAGTATTGTATTAGATCCAACAACGAAGGATATTGCAATCGGAGATAATCTTACGATTAATGCAACTGCAACTCCAAAAATCAATAACTTAAAGCTTATCTGGGTTACATCTGATGAGAGTGTTGTGAAGATTTCTTCTGCAGGAGATATGTCTGCTACGGTAACTGGTGTTAGTGGTGGTACCGCTGTCATCAGTGCAATCAATAAAGATAATATTGTAGTAGGTTCTTGTCTTGTAAAAGTATATCAGCCAATCGAAAAAATCACATTATCTGAAACGGATGTGAAAGTACCGTTAAGCGATAAATCATTTCAGTTGTATGCTACAGTTTTACCTGCGTCAGCAAAAGAACAGGAAATCATATGGAAGTCTACAGACACTTCTGTTGCTGTTGTAGATGCAGATGGAACGGTTACTGTGAAAAAGCCAGGTACTGCAACTATCATTGCAACATCAAAGGTAAATGCTAATATTTCTGCAATGTGTAAAGTGACAGTTATGAAGTCAGTGAGTGGCATTACACTGGATTATACGTCTAGAGCAATGTATGTAGGTGAGACATTCCGTCTGACTTATACGATCAAACCTGCAGATTCTAGTAATACTGCTGTTATCTGGACATCATCGAATCCTTCCATTGCAACTGTTAATAATGAAGGATTAATAACAGCAAAAAGTGTCGGTACGGCTGTAATTATCTTAAAAACAGTGGATGGCGGTCATATGGCAACCTGTACGTTAACGATTAGCCGAACAGCAACGGCAGTAAAACTTGATGTTACAAAGTTGACCATGAATGTTGGGGATTATTATTATCTTGGAACAAAGTTGACTCCTGCAGATTCCACAGAGACTACGCTAACTTGGGAGTCTAGCGAACCTAAGGTTGCAACTGTTTCTAAGACTGGTAAAGTAATCGCTAAGAGTGCTGGTAAAACAATCATCATGGTTAAAACAAAGAGTGGTTCTACCGGATATTGTACTGTTACGGTATGTCAGCCGGTAACTGGTATCGAGATGAGTAGTGAGGAAGAGACGATTTCCATTGGCGAGAAATTGGAATTAGAGGCTAACGTTCTTCCAGCCACTGCGAGTGATCAGGGAGTTTCTTGGGAGAGCTCGAATACCGATGTTGCTACGGTTAACCAAAAAGGTGAAGTAAAAGGAGTCGCTGGCGGTGTAACGATGATTTCTGCAACTTCGGATGATGGAAATTACAAAGCATATTGTATGGTTACAGTAGAAGAATTAGTGACTTCCATTAAATTAAATCATTCCTGGTATCGTCTTGGTCTTGGAAGAAGTATAACATTAAAAGCTACGATCAATG
>JAQXNU010000258.1 GCA_029098165.1 Clostridiales bacterium | reverse complement strand
AGCTAGTACCTGCCTTTCCGTAAATCTTCTATATCTCTTATTATACACAAATGTCAAAATAAATCATTGGATATATTAATTTATATGAACAAATTTGTTCACAAATTGTTTTTATTTTAGAAATAGTTTGCTCATATTTCTCGTTTATAATAAATGACAAGAAAGTGATTTTTTTGTTTCACTCTCCTCCTCCCCCCAATTATATAATAATAGAGAAAAAACCTTAGCTAATTGCTAAGGTTTTTTCATGTCTCCTTTTTTCGCCACAGTCATACATTTTTCAACAGTTAATCACAAATTGAACACAATTCCTTTGTATACTTTATTTCAGATAGTGATTGAACACTTTCTACTCCCACCCTATATACGTAAAAAAAGCGAGCACCCCCTGCTCGCTTTTTTTATTATATTATATTTTACTTGTGATTTCTCCAAGTTCTTTTTCATCAGTATAGTCGATTGCATCTTTTATTACACTCTCGAGACCGTCCTGCTTTTCTTCGTCCTCTAACATCTCTTCTTCAGTCAATTTTCGGACACGAACCAGATCAATCATACGATTATGCACTTCTTCCAATTTATACTCATGGCCACAGTAATGAATGACTGCCTTCTCATCTTCTTCTGGTATATGATCAAGTAATGATACCAATAATCCATTGATCGTATCATAATTATTCATATCTTCTTCATGGAAAGTAAGCTCTAACTCATCCTCAAGATCCTCTAAAGTAGCATCTCCTCGGATCAGATAAGAATCATCTCCTAATCGGGTAAAGCTCTCTTCCTCTTCGTCATATTCATCCTGGATATCACCAACGATTTCTTCCAGAATATCCTCCATTGCGACGATTCCGGCCGTCTGTCCGTATTCATCGATTGCAATAGCCATATGTATTTTCTTGGATTGCATATCATGGAACAACACATCAATACTCTGTGTATCTGGAATAAAATACGGTTCTCGAGCAACCTTTTTCAAGGACTCTTTTCTCAAACGTGGATCAACGTAGTATAGCATTACATCTTTTAAATGAAGCAACCCGATGATATTATCAATATCCCCATCATAAAGCGGAAATCTTGAATAATTCTCATCCAGCATAAAATGTAATGCTTCCTCAATCGTAAGTTCAGCACTGATCGCAATAACTTTTTTACGATGAGTCATAATATCTTTTGCTGCTTTCTCGTTAAATTCTATGATATTCGAGATCATCTCGGCTTCTTCTGCTTCTAAGATTCCTTGTTCCTGACCTTCATTCACAATAGAAATTATTTCTTCTTCTGTAACATTTTCTTCTAGATCCGAAGGACGTACCCCAAACAGACGCAAAATCCCATTTGTGTTCTTTTCTAATAACCAGATAAATGGGGAAAACAGATGCGAAAAGAACAATATGACTTTGGCTAATGAATAAGCATAAGTTTCCGTGTACTTAATGGCCAACTTTCTTGGAAGTAAAAGGCCAAACATGACAATTAAAAACGTTATTATTATTGTGACAATAACCATAGCAATTCCTGTTGTAATTGCCATTGTCTCTTCTAATGAACTTTTTTCCACAAGCTGCTCTATAAAACGATAGAGCTGAAATGAATACGTCATACCGATTAGTAAACTTGCCAGTGTAAGCAGAATTTCGATTACATTTATGTATCGATGTGGAGTATCTAAAAGTTTTACCAATTGTTTTGCTTTCTTTTCTCCCTCTGCTGCTTTCCTACGAGCTACTACTTCATTTACGTTTAGTATGGCTGCCTCAGCAGCTGATACCATAGCATTTAAAATAACTAAACTGATTATTAAGACAAGACCACGTATGGGATGTCCATCCATAAAAATCTTTTCTCCTTTTTTGGGTTGTACTAACGGCTTTTCCTTCCGTTAACGTCTGGTGTTACGACCTATGTATCCAGGGCGAAACTTATAAGTAAAGCTTTGTCTATACGCTTTAGGATATCTTGGTCTAAGTGACACACTTTTTCTTTTAATCTGGATTTGTCAATCGTACGGACCTGTTCCAATAAAATAACTGAATCTTTAACAATTCCGTATTTGTCAGCATCGATTTCCACGTGCGTAGGCAATTTCGCCTTATTCATCTTTGAAGTTATTGCAGCACAAATCACTGTTGGACTATGCTTATTACCGGTATCATTCTGTATAATAAGGACTGGTCGAACACCACCTTGTTCCGATCCAATCACCGGTCTTAAATCTGCATAAAAAATATCGCCTCTTCTTATAATCACATAACTCACACTCCATCTTATGGCTTTAGCTTTATTATTACCACTTTTGACCATCGTATTCCATAAAACGTAACATTCTATGTAGATTGTAGTTATGTCTTTTCACATTTCCTTACAAAATATCGTTACTCTTTTATTTGTCAATAGAACATTTATGTCTGACTATTGTACATAGCGGATTGATACGGGCTTTCCATTCTGATAATAAACTCTTGGAACTCTCTTTCCTACGTTGCAGACATACTCATAATTAAATGAACCAGCTAATTCAGCTACTTCCTCCACTGTGATCATCTTGTCACCATCATGACCAATTAAGGTGACAACATCATCTGGTTTTACATCTGGTATATCTGTAATATCTATCATAAATTGATCCATGCACACGCGACCAATAATAGGTGCATACTGTCCATGAACTAAAACTTTGCCCTTATTGGACAATTGTCTCGAAAATCCATCAGCATAACCAACAGGTACGGTTGCGATTTTGGTATGTTTTTTCGTAACATACGTACTGCCATAACCAATCCCATGGCCAGCTTCTAATTCCTTAACAAATGAAATATGCGTTTTTAGCTCCATCGCCGGTTTCAATAACAATTGTTCTTTATGAACTTCATCGGAAGGGTATAGTCCATACGTACTAATACCTGAGCGTACCATATCAAGATTTGCCTCTGGCATATCAATGATTCCCGCACTGTTTGAAACATGTTTTACTTCAAAATGAACTCCTCTGCCTTCTAATTTATTAACAAAATCCAAATAAATACGAAGCTGTTCTTTTGCAGATGTCTTGTCGATCATATCTGCGCATGCAAAATGAGTAAATATACCATTAATTTTAGCATTTGATAGTGTATTAATCTGCACGATTTCATTAATACTTTCCAAGGCTGGCTGATATCCAATTCGACCCATACCAGTATCGAGCTTAATATGAATTTGAACGATCTTTTCCTGACGTCTTGCTTCTTCATCGAGGCATTTGGCCATCTCATATGAAAAAATAGTTTGTGTCAGATCATAATGTACCACATCTGTTAATTGAGCTTTAGCAGAATATCCAAGCACTAAAATTGGTTTTGTAAATCCGGCTTCACGTAGTTCAATTCCTTCTTCTACGATTGCTACTGCAAACCAATCAACCAGCGGGTCTAAAACACGTGCCAATGGAACTGCTCCATGACCATAACCATCGGCTTTAATAACAGCCATGATTTTAGTACCTTCTTTTACAATATTCTTAGTTGCTTTTATATTGTCACAGATTGCGTCTAAATCTACATTAGCGCAGACGCGTAAGTACTGTCCATTATAATTTTCTTCTTTCATAATTCATCAAAACCTCTGACAACGCTTCAATAATGTCGCGAGCTAACATTGAGTATGCGCCAAGTTTCTTCCTGGCATAATCTCCTGCAAGTCCGTGTAAATACACTCCTAACGTTGCAGCTTCCTCTCTGTTTAATCCTTCTGCTAACAATGCAGCGATAATTCCAGTCAAAACATCTCCGCTTCCACCAGTTGCCATACCATTATTACCAGACCTATTAATATATCTAAGATTTTTTGATGCAACAATTGTTCTTGTATCTTTTAACACATAAGTCAATTCACTATTATAAGTACATTCCTCCGTAATGTCAATTAAAATACTAGGAATTTTATGAACAGTCTCTAAAGTTAGCCTAGAAAATTCTAAAAGGTGCGGTGTCAATATTGTATTTGCTGGAACCCTTTCCTTTATAAGGCATAAACGTTTCTCTTTGCACTTACTTTCCTGATCGATCTGTTCCGATAAAATATTTAATGCATCGGCATCCATAACCATTGGTGTCATTGTTTTTTTCACCAGATCACATACCTTAGTAAAAACTAGCTTTGCCTGCTCTGACATGGAGAGCCCTGGTCCAATTACGATAGCACTGGCCCATTTTACTGCATTTTCAATTTCCTGACTGGCATTCTTCCCATCATAACAGACAAACAATGCTTCCGGAAGTTGAGTTCGAAGTATTGGAATAATGGAAGCTGCAGTAAGTATCTTCACGAGACCTGTTCCCATTCGGTAAGCTGACATGGCACTAAGATAAGCCGCTCCCGTAATCGTATCTGAACCAGCAACGATTAAAACCTTTCCATAACTTCCTTTATTCGAATAATCCATACGCTTTGGTAGCAGACGATGGATATCCTCCGGTTCATAATAACGATATACTACCTCCTGGTCATTAAACTGATATGGCATAATTCCAACATCTTTTACAATGATGTTTCCCGCATACTCAGCACCTGGATAAAGCAGCAATCCTCGTTTCATCTCTTGAAAAGTAACTGTAACATCTGCTTTTACCGCATAGTCAAGTTTCTGTCCGGTATCTGCGCTAATACCAGATGGTATATCAATCGCTATAACAAAAGCCGATTCTTTCTGTTCATTGATACGTTCTATTACATTCGCAAACTCTCCATGGACGGGTCGATCAAGCCCAATTCCAAAGATACCATCGACAATAATATTATATTCAGAAAATAGTAATTCGGTCCGCATGGATAACCCCATTTTTACTGCAATTTGCATTTGTTTCTTGCATTCAAGCGTCATCTTAGCCATGGAACCAACAAACATTGCATCTACAGAATGTCCTTGAGCAAGAAGTATTCGTGCAACCGCAAAACCATCTCCTCCATTATTACCACTTCCGCATACAACAAGAATTCGGTCTTTTAAAGTCACATGCTTTTTAATTTCTTCTACTACTCCTAGCGCCGCACGTTCCATTAATACCAGCGATTCTATTCCAATTTCTTGAATCGTCATCTGATCCAGTGATTTCATTTGCGAAGCACTCAACGCATACTTCATGTTCTAAGAACCTCCTTCGATATTTCTATATCTATAGGAATCAAGTGATGCAATGGATGGTTCTTCGTTACTCCTCCATTGCATCGTCAATTTTTTTCATCATATCTGTTCCAAGCATATCATTCATATATAGATACGTATCTCGGTTGACTTTTTCAAGTTCTCTCTGTTCTCTTTTTAGTTCGACTAACTGTTGTTCCAACTCTAATATCTCAGATTTAATCCCATTCAATTTACGTCCAGTATCGAGCAAACGAAGTAATCCTACTTTTGACGTTTCTGCTAGTAATTCTTCATTGGTATCTTTGATTTCATATGGTAGATCGGATAATTCCTCTTCCGACTGCTGTAATTGTTCATTTATATCAAGTATCTTCTTCTGATTCTTTTCTAATTTCTTTTGTTTTAACTTTCCGATTGGACTTTCATCCACTTCCATATTATCTACAATTTCCTGCATTAATTGAGACTTAAATCGTTTATATCCCTTAATATTCTCAACCGCTCTACCCTGATGTTTTAAAAGCTCATTCAATCGATGTTGCAGTTCTTTCATTCGCTCGTTCATATCTTCTGGTGGAAATAATGTCAACCACCGTTCATCTAATGTTACTAGAGGTACCTTTCTTCCACGAAATGCACTTCGAAAATCAATCGTAACACTTTCAGTGTTTTGTTGCAGTATGGAATTTTTTTGCGGTCGTTTCTTCAGAAATCTTCTTTCTTCCATGAATGTTAGAATCCCTTTCCTTTGAATAAGGGTGATACAAAAGTTCGCTCCACTTTGCATCACCCTTAAATTTTTTATTTACTTTTTTCTA
>JAQXNU010000257.1 GCA_029098165.1 Clostridiales bacterium | reverse complement strand
TTTTTCCGAAGCTATCTCAAATTTCATAATTTCTAATGCCATACTCATTTTTTTCATTAACTCTGTCATCTCAATTGTATCTGGTATAAACACAATAAACTCATCTCCACCAACTCTACTGATGACTGCTCTTTCACTAAATACATTCTTCAGCTTTTCAGCTGTCATGACAAGAACTTCATCTCCCTTATCATGACCAAACGTATCATTGACGTTTTTAAAATTATCAATATCAAGCAGTAGCATTGCAGAAGATTCTATTTCTTCTTCTAATGCTCGATTTACCCTCTTTTCGAGTGCTCCTCGATTATGTAGTTTTGTTAAAAAGTCAGAGTCCCTCTGTTGCTTTAACTGTACTTTCGTAATAATGTTTTCTAACTTAATATGTACATTTTGATAAGTAATGAAAAAACTACAAAGTAAAAATAAAAATGCATTGACCATATCCTTAACTGCTAACGTACTATCTTTTAAACAAAAAGTTAAAATAGAAAAGATAATCCATTGAATGAAATTGATTACACTAACTCGTTTTGGTTTATCAATGACAAAAACAGGCAGGACTGTAAGAAAGACGCATATTGTCGTTGCATTTCCATTCCTTCCAAACACTTCATATGTACCAAGCAGACTTGCAAACAAATCTACCCCTGTTAGCAAAAAATATAGTAGAGGCAAACAGTTTTTATTTCTCGGTTTAACAAAAAAATGGTTGATCATGTTTGCAAATACTAATGAGATAAAAGTCGCTAGATATAATGCTCTATGTTCCGCAAATACTGGTGAGATAAAGGTTGCTACTAATAGCAAAGCAATGATTACCGTACCAGCCACACAAGCATTCCCTGCAAGTTCTTGATTGATTCGATTAATTTCAGCTGCATTCTCATCAAACGCATTTTCGCTAACGCCCGCGTAATTATACCGTTTTATTGATTGCAAAATTTTTGCTTTCATCTGATTATGGTTACTCCTATTTGTTTTTTCTAATTGTACGATAATTGATTATATACCAGGTTATACCATAATCATCTACATATAACTACCTTTATTTTTATTCATCTACTATTTCAACTTGCTCTTTTCTTCGCAATTTCTTCTACACAGAGGCGAACGCTTAATATTAATACCGCAGCCTAAAACAATCGAGACTTGTTCTTTCAATGCTTTTGGCCAGCTTTTTTACCACCTCGATATCCCAGCTACTTGCATTTACATGATAAACTAACAATTTCAAAGTTAGCAGAAGAATGTAATTTATCCTGTGATTATCTATCCAGCTTATTTAACAAGCAGGTTGGAATAACGATATGTAGCTATGCTTTGATTGTTGGTTATTTGTGCCTAGTTCTATCTATTATTAGTACCTACTTATGCATAAGATAATTTCATTCTGTCATCTTCTTTAAAAGGCTTTCGAGACGGATTTCCTTCTACTCGATAAATTCGTTTTCTTTTTAGGTCATAGACTACCGACCATACCGTATCTGCATTGGTCTTTCGATCATATTGGCACATAAAACCATGCTCTCCTGCTAAAATCGATTCCGCATACTCTACGGAATATAACTTTTGATGGCCTTTTAATGCCTGATATGCTGTTTCATAGCGTTCCTCGGCTCTCCAGTCATCCACAGTTGTATTACAGTATGGCTGCATTTCTTTCGAATGAAAGCAATTGGCTGCTGCCACAAAACTCTCGGATTCCTCTGGTCGTATCTCAACAATCTGTTTCGGATTACATTCTACTGCAACCATATCCCCAGTTCTATCGATAATGGTAAGAGTTTGAGCAGATGCAATCGGTAATACATGCAATGCATCAATTGCTTCCTGAGTGGTTTTACACTTTTCCAGCAAATATCTGACAAGCATTCCACAGTTAAAACCTGGTTTCTTAATCTTTGGATAAATAAAAGTTAATCCAACTGCAAGACCATGTTCATTCACCCCATCTTCCATCTGCACAAAAGCCGTCGTATTTCCCATAAATCCATAACTTTCATCCAGATGATAGATACAATTCATATATAATTTCTCTAAACTTACAAGGAAATCACTGTTTCTTGCAAAGATAATCTCATCTTCTGATCTCAATGCCATACAAGTACATTTATTGTCAAACTGGATACAGTACATGCTAAATAACATTGCCTCCAAAGTTTCTATCGGCACTTCATTCCCATCTGCAATCCCCTGGATCTCCTCCAATAACTCCGGATAATACTTACGATACGCCTTCTCACATTCCTTTGCAAAAGCATACGTTTCCTTCGTCAACGGAAACGTCGGACAGTGATCGAGCTTCTTCCCACTCTTTAATACATTCTTTCCAAACTTAAATCCAGCTTCATAATAACTACCTTTAAATCTAACATGATACATAATCAAATACTCCTATTCCATCGAATTAAGAGTTAGCGCTATCTCTAATGTCATATTAGTTTAATAAAAATTTTAAGTCAACACTTATATTTAATTAATTTTCCAGCTCTCTTTTTGCTTCCTCACACCAGGCAAGATATGCCTCATATGTCTGCACCCCGAATTTAACCGTTAGATAGTAATAAAGATGTCCTTCTTCCGAATTCTTAATCGGTTCTAGTATTGTCATAAAAGCTTTTAACTGAGCTAGATCTTCTTTTACTCTTACTTCAAATGCTTCAATATGTTTTAGTGTACCAGTTTTACCATTGTCAGCTCCGAAAAATAGCTTTAACAATGTCTCATATCGTAATTCGTCCTTTTCGACAGGCAGTGCAAGCCATCTTTGCAGATACTTGTGACCTTCTGCTGTAATCGTATACGAAATTTTTTCTCTTCCATTTTTACTTGTATTTTCACTTGTTACTAACTTCTGCTGTTCTAGGCTGCTTAAGGTCGGATAAATACTCCCGTAACTTGCTCCCCAGAACATCCTTAAAGCCGAATCCATACGTTGTTTAATCTCATATCCTGTAAGGGATTCATGACTTAATAGACCCAAGATCACACAATCCATCTTTTTCGTATTTGCCATCTTACTTCTCCTTGTTCATACTATATTTAAGTACTTTCTTTGGACAAGCATCTACACATTCTCCACACTGAATGCATTCACTTCCAAATTCCTGTCCATCCTTAACCATAGCACATACATCAAGCGACATCGGGCACTTTTTATTACATGCTTTACATGAAATGCACTGCTCCTTTTCTGCTTTAATATGTAATCCTGGTAAATGCAATGGTTTACGTACTTTTGTCCCTAATACCATAAATGGCGCCATCCATCGCTCCCATTATAATCAGATAAGGTGACATTTCAACTTGACACCCCCTCTAATCTTGTTATACTAAAAGATAGAGTTCTACCAAATAATTCTAATGAAAGTGTGAAGGAACAGTTATGGTACCTATACTGTATTACGTAGTACTAGATGGATTTGCAATTATCATTTCCCTAATACTCTATCTTAACTTAATAAAAAAACGTTCTCTTATGCTCGATGAAGTCATATTTCGTTTTATTATTCTATGTAATATGATTGTGTTAGTTGCAGATGTCATTGCTTGGAGTACAGATGGATGCAAGTTCCTAGGAGCTCGTCTGGTCGCGCTGATCAGCAACTCAACTTACTATATTTTAACGGGTGTGGTACTATTTTTGTCTGCCGTTTACATAACAACCCGTCTGAGCGAAAAACATACGATAGAAAAAAAGTGGCTAATTACTTTTTCTATCCCAATCTTAATCGAAACTATCATGATTTTGCTCTCGCCATATACTCACTGGTACTTTTATATAGATTCGGAGAATATGTACCATCGAGGCAGTTTGTACTTGGTACAAGCTGTCATTGGACTTGGCTATATCATATATGCTTACGTTTACACTATCATTAAGATGATACGAACCAATCAAGCTACCCGTAAAAGAGAATGTCATATTATATTAGGATTTATTCTTCTACCTTTTATAACTAGTCTGTTGCAAGCTAAATTCTATGGTTTACCACTGATCTGGATTGGAACAACTATTTCCATTCTTATGTTTTTTGTCAGTGCTCAGAATAGCCAGCTTTCTCTCGATGCACTAACAGGATTGAATAATCGTGGCAAACTAGATATTTATCTAGAAGAGAAGGTAAATAGTCATAAGCCAAATACATATTTATATGTCATTGTACTTGATATTGATAAATTTAAGGATATCAACGACAAATATGGTCATGTAGAAGGTGATAATGCGTTAACTGCATTAGCAAAGATATTACATAAGACTTGTGAAAATGGAAAAGATTTTGTTGCCCGATATGGCGGAGATGAATTTACACTTGTTTGCGTCAGAAAGGGAACCGACGATATTAATCCACTATTATCACGTCTGAATGAATTAATCGATCAATATAATCGTATATCGAATAAGCCTTATTCCCTTTCTGTAAGTTATGGCTATGCCAAATTAGATGGTACAAAGGAGAAATCAGTGGAGGATTTAAAACGCGAGGCTGATCATCACATGTATATGCACAAACAAAAGAAACAAATTCCCTGATCTGATCAATCTGTTTCTTAGAAAGCTATATCCATCAATTTATACTTGAATATGCACTGCAATTACAACGACTAGAAGATTTCGATCTTTCTTCTATTTTAGATCTTGTTTTTCGTTTTTGCCAACAGAATAAGAATATTCTCTTTCTATTAAGAGATCATAAACTATTGACACTGTTGTTAGAACAGTTGAATTCTTTCATTCCCTTGATCCATAACCGTTTCGTATGCAACAATAACCCTATCTTTCGTTCCCTTTCTTCGGAACAAATTACTTATGTAATTGCATTTAATGTTGGGGCTATATGGAATACCCTTGTTAAGTGGATTGAATCCAATATGAAAGAGACACATGATCAAATTAAAGAATTACTACTAATCTACTTTCATAATTTTCTGCCTCTTACGCTCATTTCTTTTACTGTTTTTGCAGTTCCCGTTTTTAAAGATTCGATGTAGAATCTGATATTTCTGTTGTTGAACCATCAATTGGAACTGTAGGTGCATTCTCAGTTGTATTACCTGTTTCCTCACTAAGAAGCTTAATAAGTATCTCTTTGGTATCGATATAGTCATTCTCTGAGATAAGCTTTCCATCATAAGTTGCATAAATCAATTCCTGAGTATTTGCCTTATAAACAAATGTAAATTCACTCTTTACAAGTTCACCCGCAGTATTTTTTCCATTCACATAGGATTGAACTGCTACATAATAATCATTCTTACCAAAACTCCACTCAGTTATATCAGGAAAAACTGCTGTCTCGGAAGATTTCATAATCGCTTTAACACTATTCTGTGTATTGCTCTGATACATGCTAACTTCCTCGGTACTCATTGGAATAAACCATTCCTCAAAATACTTCATATCATATGTAACTTTTAAGTACTTAAAAGTCCCATTTACATTATCCATGCCACTAACCCATAAATCGTCAATGGTCTGGGAAGGACAACGATATCTCTCTTCTGTATCGGACTGTATAACAGTTGCACAAGTATCTTCTCGTTCCACTCCAAGTTCACGCAATACACTACGATTCTTATCGTAACTAAAATTTCCTGTTGCATTAAAGTCGATGACTTTATCATTCAATAATTCAAAGGTAATATCTCCAAAAGTATCATGCTTCTTGTATTCATAATGTATTACCGGAATTTCAACAAAATCGTTACGTGTACCTTCTTCTATATGATCCGGCTCACCGAAGATTTCCTTTAACTCACTGCTTGATATATTGGCAAACTTATTGACATCATATGCCTGCTTCTTCTCTTCTTCTACCTTTATACTAGCCTGTTGATCATTTGCATCTTTTTTCATTGAACTATACTTTACGCCTAAGATAATACCAAGGATCAACATACATGTCATAAAAGCATACCATACACATAAAACAATATTCGTATTCTTCTTAAATGGCTTTTTGATCAGCGTATAGATAAGACCCACTGGCCATAATAAAATAATAAAGATAGTAGTAGTAATCATGGTCTTCTTATCATCTTTATCGTTTGATACCTCTTTATCCTTGGTCTGTTCTTTTGCTTTATTAAATTCATCCTGTGTTATCAAGCCACTGTCTAACAATTGCTTATACTTTAATAACTCATCTTCAGTCGACATATGTATCATTGCCCTCCCTATTTATTTCAAAGCATCTTTTATTGAGTTTTATCTGCTTGGATTCCTTGGATATTTTAGCACCTTATTACCAATTATACAATGCTACAAAATAATTTTGTAACTTTCTTTCAACTTTATCATAGATAGGATGTTTTTTTACATTATTCTGTCGGAGTAAAACTCTTAATATATGCAATCGCCTGATCATACTCTTCCCAACTCTTTAAATGCTTCAATAACATTGGTACTTCTGGATCTAACTGATCAATTTGCTCTGCTGCCTTCGAATATTCATACATTCCATTTGGTCTCTCTTTCACAAATGTTTTTAGATGAGAGAACGCAGGTGTCATGATCGGTGTCGAGAATTTTTCCCATATAGATTAAAATTCTGAGATGGAACAACAGAATCAATTAAACGCTGTTCTACAATGAAAGAATCCAAATACTCTCTTGTTTTTCGTACTGCATTATCAGGTTCAAAAGCCATAATGAATGCCTCCTTATTGTAGTTCACTACTTATTGTTTCATAAAACTAATGTAGCATATACCAGTTAAAACCACAAGCTAAACTATAGATCTGCAAATGTAAAACAAGGGGCTGTAAAAACAGCAACATGAGGAGAGAGGAGGGGAATCCTATTAGAATTTGGCTGCCTTTCCCTTTCGGCCGGACTTAGCCAAATTCTAATAGGATACCCCTCCTCTCTCGTTCATCTCTTTTGCTGTTTTTCACAGCCCCTTGTTTTACTTTATGATTCTATGACTGCTTTCCTGCTTCAATTAAAGTATAATTTTTTCTAAATTTTCTATTATGGTCGTTGTCAGTTTTTTTCCAATCTTATGACCAATACGATTTAGAAGTTCATCTCGATTTTCCTTCATTTCCACATCTGCATTCTTTGCTAAAACATAAATATAGAATACTGGAATGTAGTCAGAATCCAGCTGTAGGATATTTGCAATACCACTGATATCATTAAACGTACAAATTGCATCTTTATGGTTATAAAAATAGATTGGTTTATCTAGGCCAATGGAAATACGTTTAAATAATGTCACCGTATCATATGTCTTGATCTCCTGGAATGTCTCCTTTGTTTCTTCTCTTACGATATCTTTGACCACCTGCTCAAATTCATTTAGCAGCATGTCCTGCTCATGACGTACAACATAGGATAATACAAATCCAGAACCTCGCTTCGTAATACTTCCAAGCATCTTATGAATAATTCCAGTGAACTTACTGATTTCTTCAAACTTCTTCTCCGTATCTTGACCCGATTCCACGGTATCAGAAAGACTACGTGCCTGACTGATCAGTTTTTCGATTTCTGATTTTTTACTGTTTAATTCCTTCTTAACTGCATCATCAATGATCTTAAAGTTCTCACTTCGTTTGATCAAAGAGTAATAACGTTTACTGTTACGTAACAGTTCAGTTAAACGCTGCTCCAAGACAAATTCCTGTGTTCCTTCCACAATATTCTCATTATGATAGTACTGCGTATAATAAATCTGTTTTAACACTGTCATTAACCAGGAATCATTCCATTGAGAAAGGGCATTCGCTTTGATCGCACTCTTTTTATTTCCTAGTGGGAACCATAGTCCTGAGATATCAAATGGAATCAGGACTTCACTATCACGCGGTTCTGCCGTTTCGTTCTGATTTAAGTACTTGATTACAAGCTCTTTCACAATTCCTTCTAACAAAAAGTCAGTCTTAATTACTCTGTGGTGATAAATGATATCTTTGTAACTATTATATCTTCGCTTAATAAAGTCCTCCACTGAGTTAACTGCCTTCAGCGGTAGACAAAAATAGATTATATCATTTTTCACGATTAATTTTAGCTGATCTGTAATTCTGCTATATTCAATTTTTCCAGCATCCATTCCAGAGTTTAGGGTATCTCTTGTAACATAATCCAGACGGTCTCCATCAAGACCAGAATCTAGGATTCGATGAAGGTACTGGAATGCTCCCTTTTCTTTAAAGATACGATTAACACATTCTACGATTAACAATTCAAATAGATTCTCATCATATCGGTTGGAATCTTCTTCGATTGGTGCAATTACTTTCAGTAAAATACCCTCACTGATTTCATCGCCCATCTGTTCATGAAGCTTTTTATTATCTTCAAAATACTTTGACATTACAGACAAAAATTCTTTTAAGTGTTCGGTCTGCTCGCCTTTCGTATCTTTATATTCTGAATAAACATCCTTCAGCGCAAACTCTACAATATGACTAAATGGAGGATGTCCAATATCGTGCAACAATGCACATGCTCGAATTGATTGCATTAATACAATCTGACTCACCTGATACTTCGGTGGTATGTTATATGGAATCAGAGCATGTCTTAGCTTACCAAATCGAATGTCTGGCATAGAATCCGGTTTTCTTCCCCCCAGTTTTTCCTCACAAAGTTCTGCATTCTGCCCAATCTCCTGTAGAATAGCAGCAAACTCTTTTTCAAATATATCAAAAAACTGTTGGATCATGTCATCCGATGTATTTAGCAAGGAATGAAAGAACATATCCGAACATAACTTCATTGTACCAATCGAATGTTCAAATCGTTTGGTACGATTGGTCGGAAATGTTAGATAAACCGTTGAATTTTGATATACATCATGCAAACGATTGAATCCAATAGTAGAGATAATACGTTTCTCATACTCCGTCAAAGCAATCAGTCCATGAATGGTGTCGTTCATATATATGCCTTTTTTCAAAAATAATCCTCCTGTAACTTTTTGC
>JAQXNU010000256.1 GCA_029098165.1 Clostridiales bacterium | reverse complement strand
TAACTCATTAACAAAATATTATACTCTCAAAAAATAATTGTCAACATTTTCACTCTCGTTTCATCTATTTCAGGGGCGCAGGACAAATCAGTTCGACTCCGCTTCGCTACATCTCGCTGTCGGGCTCCGCTCTATGCGTCCAAAAAGAAAAGCTACCATATGACCTGGATTCTCGTCATTAACATGACGAGGGTGGTGGCTCGACACCAAGCTCCTTATATATCTCATCCTGTTTTAGTAACATTTCGCCAATTCTCATCGATTTACCTTCATCTTCAAAGCATTCAATGACATCAAGTTTATCAAGTAATTGCTGCATAGAATAGTTCTTATATAATTCAGCTTTTTTCATCTTCTGATCCAAGTGTGATATAAGAATTAATGCAATGAATTCCACAAATAGTTTGCCATCAAGTCCTTTTTCGCTTGATACAAGAAGACGTCTCATATTTAGTCTTTCTTTTATGTTACCAAATGCTTTTTCAACTACATCCTTCATCCTATACAGATGAAGTGCTGTGAATGCATCCATGGTTTCATTTGAGATTAATGCAAAATATCCGAAGTAACGTCTGGCTTTTTTGATAGCATCTTCCTTATAGGTAACTTGACGGCCTCTTTTAGGTGTTTCTTTTACCTCGAAAAATTCATTGTAGGACTTCTGATGTCCCTCAACAAGCTTATTGTTCTTAAGTTCGTTGTATAGAGATGCAATTCTTTGATCGAAAGCAGCCTCATCATCGGCTCCTTTTTCAATACTGTAATAGTAATGGATATAGATCCTGCGTTTTTCCTTGATAACATCTCCCTTGTAAGGTCTTTTCTGGGTGTAATCCCAATCGGCAGTTACTGTATAGCCATACGTTCTGATGCTGTCATCGTAGTTAACAAACATACGGATATCATCATATACTTCATCAACATTCTTCTTGATGAGCTTTAATGATAGTTTTGTTCCAACAAGAAACTTTATATGTTCACGATAGAGACCATTGATATTCTCTTCGGAATAGAAACCTCTGTCCATGACAAACTTGCTTTTACCAAAGCCAAGGATATCAAGATCTTCGAGAAGATGCTTAACAGTTTTAGAATCAGGTATATTTCCAGCCAGCTTACGATAATAAAACGGCAGACCGGATTTCTCTCCAAAGACCAGTAAAAGATTAAGTTGAGGCAACTTATCGTCTTCCTTATTCTTACCATACTGAACCTGTGCAAGGGTTTCAGAATAACTTGATATACTGGTACTGTCATATGCCCAGTATTCATCCTCTACACGCCGTTTGCCCTGAAGTTTGAAGAACTTGTTAACCTGCTCATCTGTAATAGAGGAAAAAAGTTCACTGCTTCTTGGTGATGATATGTCATTCCCATAAGGATGTTTATGAGTAAGGTGCCACTTTTCGAACCTATAAAGAGGATTGTTATCTTCCAATATAAGAAAGTATGCAATGGACAGTAGTTTCTTATAAGTATCCGGAAAGCATAATTTAAGGTCATCCACAAGACCGAGTTCATTAGAGAATTGATCCAACAGGTAAGTCGCACCATAGTATAAATGTCTTGTTATACCATAAGGTTTAGGACCTCTTTTGCCAAGAATGTCAGTTGTAGTGACAGCTTTTTTCTTGGATCTTCCTCTTGTAGGAATAATCTCACCAGATACGGGATCAACTTTCCCAATACATATACGTTTCGAACGGGATTGTTGCTTTTCCTTATCCCAGTGATATGTTGTTTCATAAGCGTATGTAATACCTGATCTTTTATCTGTTTGTTTAATAATATAAATGTCAACCTAAATATGCGTAATTGTGATCATATAAAAATGTATATTTCTAATCCTCCGCAGAAGGAAAATGGTCCTTTAAGCGATAAGATTTTCCTGTGATGGATATGACATGAGCATGATTTCGATCTGATCTTCGTAAAATCTGTTAGTCGCTTGAGTAGAAATACAGCTGACCTGATTGCTACAATTAATAAGCTACATGCACTAGGTATTGCAATATTATTTGATAAAGAAAATATTATGAGTACAGATACTAAGATGCGGTTCTTGCTGGAGATTAATGGTGTCTTTGCACAATCAGAAAGCCAAGCTATAAGTGAGAATATTAAACTTGGCTTAAAGCACCTTAAAAAAGACGGAAGATCAGGATTATATAGACGAAAATGCCTTGGATATAAACATAATGAATATGGAGAACTAGTGATCAATGAAGAGGAGGCAGCTATTGTTAGGAATATTTTCTCTTGGTATTTGGAAGGGTATAGTGTTAATAAGATCATAAAAGAACTATCAAGCACAGGCGTAAAGTCTCCTAAAGGAAGTGACAAATGGCCTAAGCGAACGATCCAAAATATGTTAGTCAATGAAAAGTATATTGGAAATGTATTGTTGGGTAAG
>JAQXNU010000255.1 GCA_029098165.1 Clostridiales bacterium | reverse complement strand
TTAAGTTTGGGGAACTTAAATCAGCGAATTTAACTCACATTTGTGAAGAATGAGGACTACAGACTTAGTGGTGTATGAGAAGGAATTTACCTACTTGTCTGGAAGTTGATATTTTTCTCTCACAGCTTCATACTGCTGGGTGAAGGAACTTTCCCCAGCATATTTAATCTCATGCATATAGCTATGAGTTTCAAAGCTATTTTCATCTACTTGGAGGAGACAAACAGCAATATTACTACAATGATCGGAGACACGTTCATAATTTGTAAGAATATCAGAAAAGATAAAACCTAATTCTGTTGTACAATTACCGCTTTGCAGACGGCGAATATGACGGTCTTTTAATTCTATACGAAGATTATCTACAACTTCTTCCAATGGTTCAATCTGTTTACATAGATTAAGATCATAAGTTTCAAATGCACGAATTGTTTGAGTTAGAACATCTGTAAGGGCTCTTGTCATGACTCTCAATTCTTCTTGTGCTTGAGGGGAGAATTTGATCTTTTTCTGGTAAAGTTCTTTAGCAACATCCTTTAAATTCACAGCATGGTCACCAATACGTTCAAGATCTCCAATGATATGAAGTGCGACGGAAACGTCTTTACTGTGTTCAATAGAGAGACTCTTACTGCTTAATTTAACAAGGTAAGTACCAATCACATCTTCATATTTGTCGATTTTATCTTCGCAGGCGATAATTTCGCTTGCAGTATCTTCATTATAATGTTCCATGAGCTGAATGGAGGTTAGTAAAGTATCTTTTGCTAAGGTAGCCATTTGTTTGGTTAAGTCTTTACACTGATCAACGGTAAAGCTTGGGGAAGCTAAGAAACGTTCATCAAGACCACGAATGGTATCAAAGCTATCTTTCTTTTCAATTGGCTCATCGTCTTTAATTGTGAGACAAGCAAGTTTTTCCAACCCTTTTGCGAATGGTAATAATAATACAGTTGAAAAAAGATTAAATAATGTATGAACAGTTGCGATAGATACTGCATCAACTGAATTATGAATGAAAGGAAATCCTATTGTATATTGAATTCCATAGAAAATGGCTAAAAATGCAATTGTACCAATTAAATTAAAGTAAAGATGTACTAATCCAACTCGTCTGGCATTTTTGTTTGCACCAATTCCTGATAATAAAGCTGTGACGCAAGTACCGATGTTCTGCCCCATAATAATTGGAATTGCAGAACCGTAAGTAAGTCCGCCAGTAGTTGAAAGCGCTTGCAAAATACCAACTGAAGCAGAAGAACTTTGAATGATTGCAGTCAACAACGCACCAGTTAGCACACCTAAAAGTGGATTACTAAACATTATCAGAATGTTACGGAATTCAGGAACATCAGCAAGTGGTTTAACAGCACCACTCATAGACTCCATACCTGTCATTAAGATAGCAAAACCAACTAAGATTGTTCCTATATCTTTTCTTCTATCTTTTTTGGATATCATAAAGAGTAAGATTCCGATAAAAGCTAAGATCGGGGAAAAGGAACTTGGCTTAAATAGCTTAACGATAAAACTATCGCCTTCAAGTCCGGTTAAGCTTAAAATCCATGCTGTTGCAGTTGTTCCAAGGTTTGCACCCATAATGATACCAACTGCGTTTGATAGCTTCATGATACCAGAGTTTACAAAACCAACAACCATAACAGTAGTTGCTGATGAAGATTGAATGACTGCGGTGACAAAAGCACCAAAGCATACAGATTTGATTGGATTAGAGGTGAGTTTTTCTAAGATACGTTCTAAACGTCCACCTGCAACTCTGTCAAGTCCGGCACCCATGACGTTCATACCATATAAGAAAAGAGCTAAACCACCCAAAAGTGTAAATACGGAAAAAATGTCCATGTGGATTCTCCTTCAATTGCTATCATTTGTTGATAAGGCTTGTATGATGCATGTTTGTAAAGTGTAGAGGACAAATGTAAAGTTAAAATAAAAGCTTTGTAAATTATAAGTAAAATTATTTTCATAGCACCTATCGTACATTATGTTTTCCGTCCGAACATAAAAATATGCGAAAAAAACCACGAT
>JAQXNU010000254.1 GCA_029098165.1 Clostridiales bacterium | reverse complement strand
GCCAAAGGAGCATATAACTTATCTGGTAATGCAAGGTCGAGGGCACGATTAAAATGCTTTGCTGCAATAGCTATTTCACCACTATCATGATATCCTATTGCCATGAGTAACTGTAAATACAGTTCAGCAATCACTGCCCCTTCTGCTTTCGTCTGGGAACATACTACTTCAAGAACACGGATAGAACCTAAGTAAGTGCGAGTGATCAATAAATATTTAGAGAAATAGTATCGTAAGATAGGGAAACACTCCATTGGCAGGTCATCAAAGCATCCAAACTTCAACCACTCTGGATACGTTCTGCAATCATACATTGAACAATCCTTACTAGCTAAACATAACTCCTTCATTTTCGTTTCTGTGGCTGTCATAGCTGGCATATTCTTTACTTTTTCATACGTCTCGAGCCATGTTATATAATCCCCAGTATACATTGATGCATATGAAATTATATGTAAACATCCTAACTGAGTATCAAAGCACTTCGTTCTCAAAAGCAGATCTTTGCTTAACTTCGCTGCTTCCCTATAATTCCCTTGATAATACAATAATTGTGCATAGAATAAATCTCTTGCATTGGTATCATTGCTTAATGTCTTTAGTACTTCTGCTGCACTTCCAGGCTTATGATAAATTGTTGTTGTAGCAAACATTGGACAATTCATCGGTAGCAAATGCAAAAATTCCTTTTTCTCTCTTCTTCGTTCATTTCTTAAATCATCAGGTTTTTTCGCATCCGAGGGGATCATCCACGAGATTCCATACTTTCTCGCATTCGGAATACGATTCTCAGCTAATAACCGCTGTATATTTCGTATGGATACGCCCCATTTTGATGCAGCTTCACGCGTTGACATATAATCCATGAGACTCTCCTTTTCTTCATAATAAGGAAAAATATTCTGTTGACAACGAAATTTAGTTGAGGAGTATTAATTAAGTATATTATATGCGTTTATGCGTAGTAAATCAATACTATAGTGGCTAATTTATCCATTTTATCTATCTATTTCTCATATATATAACAACAAAAATGAACTTTACTAATTTTTACATTTCAGAAGATGACATACTTGTTAACTTATAGACAATGTGAGAGGTCCGTTTATGATGTTTGTAAGTATATGATCTTATTCTTTTTTCACTAGGATATTGGTCAGTTGTAAATTGGTAATAAATCATTGAAGTGGCGTGTAAGTTCCGATCCCCAACGATTTGGACCAAATCCTCAGATTTTTGTGCTACGGGACCAAGAAATCAAGAGAAAAGTTACAAATTTGAGAGGATTGTGCCGAATCGTAGAAAATTTGTGCCGTAGGAACAAAATAGTGGCCTGTGAGTTCAAAAGCAGACTCCTCCATGAGACACAAGCCCAAAACAAAGGAGGGAGTGTCACTATAGCAATTAACTAATTGCTAAGCGACACCCCCAACTATTCTTTAAAACACCGTCGTTAACATAGTAGGACAGCCCTCATTCGGGCCAAGGACCATTCGAACATTCAAACAACAATCCTATCCTGCTCTTTAAATCTTACGATCTAAAATCTTGTTAAACTTATAGAAGAATATCGCAGTACAACAAGTTGCTGCTACCGCATCTGCAATTGTTTCCGCTGCAAAAGCACCATTTACACCGAATAACTTGGATAATAACAATACCAAAGGCACTAAAAGGATTACTTTACGTAACAATGCGATAAAAAGTGATACTTTTGCCTGACCAAGTGCCACAAACATCTGCTGGCAGGCACGCTGTAAGCCAAAGATTGACATGCCAGTTAAGAAGATAGGCATCACATCTTTTACAACTGCGATCAGATTTGCATCATCTGTAAAGATGGAAGCAACGACTTCTGGCATTAAGACCATCAAAATAATCAATACAAAATTAAAACTAAACATCGTGATCAAAGCAATCTTAAAACATTCCTTCACGCGCTTTTTATTACCACGTCCAAAGTTATAGCTGACAATTGGCACAAAGCCCTGAGCAAAGCCAGCAAGAGGTACAGAAACAATCTGCATAGCACTTTGCATTACAGTAAGTGCACTAACGTAGATATCTCCATATCCTCGCAATGTTCCATTAAATACGAAACCAACTAAACTTTCTGTACTTGCCATAACAAATGGTGAAATACCAAGTGCGAAGATAGAAAGTACAATCTTTTTATCTAATTTCATGTACTTCTTATTCAAACGTAAGGTTGCCTTATCCGAAGATAAAAACCATATTACCCATAAAGAGCTAAAGAACTGAGAGAGGATCGTTGCAATTGCAGCCCCTTTTACTCCCATATCAAACGCAAAGATAAACAATGGATCTAAGGCAATATTTAACACTGCACCAATGGCAACAGAGCACATAGCGATGGTTGGACGTCCCTGGATATTGATAAAGGTATTCAATCCCGTTGCGCACTGTACGAATACAGTTCCTATCAGATATACACTTAGATATTCTGTTGCATGAGATAACGTCGAATCGGACGCACCACCAAATCGTAAAATTGGCTCCATGAACAGATATCCGAAAAACATACAGAACACTGAGAATAAGATCAATAAACTAAATCCATTACCAAGATACTTCTGAGCTTTTTCTCGATCCCCTTTTCCAAGCTCAATGGCTGCTAACGGTGCACCGCCACCTGATACGATGGATGCAAATGCCGCGATTAGTATAATAATGGACGAACTAACCCCGATACCAGCAAGTGCATCCGTACCGATATTCTCAATATGACCAATATAAATACGGTCAACGATACTATAAAGTAAATTGACAAGTTGTGCCGCTACCGCTGGCAATGCCATCTTAAAAATCAAAGGTAACATTTTCTGAGTTCCTAGCTTTTCTTCATATGCATTATTCATTGAAAGCTCCTTATCATAGATTTTTTTACACAATAAAAAAGTATATTCTGCTAATGAAGGAATGTCAAGAAAACCTGACGTCCATTCTATAGAAATTCATGGAAGCTGAGAAAATAGTTATTTATGCTGCTTACAAAAATGAGTTGCTGTATCCTAAAGATACAGCAACCCATCTGAACCATATATTTAACCAATCTTTTAATGATGGAATAAACGAATTCCAGTAAAGCACATAGCTATATTGTGCTTATCACAGCAGTCAATAACTGCTTGATCATTCTTAGAACCGCCTGGCTGAGCAATATATTTTACACCACTCTTGTATGCACGTTCCACATTATCGATAAATGGGAAAAAGGCATCCGAACCAACGACAACGTCAGTCAACTGATCTAACCATGCTCTCTTTTCTTCTTTCGTAAATACTGGAGGTTTTTCCGTAAATACTAACTCCCATGCACCATCAGCTAATACGTCCATATACTCGTCACCGATATATAAGTCGATTGCGTTATCACGATCTGGACGCTTAATATCCTCTCTAAATGGAAGATTCAATACTTGTGGAGACTGACGTAAAAACCAGTTATCTGCTTTGGAACCAGCCAAACGAGTACAGTGAATTCTTGACTGCTGACCTGCACCAATACCGATTGCCTGACCACCCTTTGTATAACATACGGAGTTAGACTGAGTATATTTTAAAGTGATCAATGCAATGATCATATCCACTTTTGCACTGTCTGGAATTTCCTTGTTTTTCGTTACCATGTTACTGATGAACTCTTCATTGATATTTAATTCATTACGTCCCTGTTCGAAAGTAATACCGAACACTTCTTTATGCTCAATTGGACTTGGCTGATAATTCGGATCGATTTCAATGATATTATAAGTTCCTCTCTTCTTGCTCTTTAAGATTTCAAGAGCTTCTGGTTCATAACCTGGAGCAATGATACCATCGGATACTTCTCTCTTTAGAATCTTAGCCGTACAAACATCACAAACATCGGATAATGCAACAAAATCACCAAAAGAAGACATTCTATCCGCACCTCTTGCTCTTGCATAAGCGCTTGCAAGTGGTGTTAACTCACCAAGGTCATCTACCCAGTTGATCTTACGCTCTACAGGACTTAATGGCAAACCAACTGCTGCCCCTGCAGGAGAAACATGTTTAAAGGAAGTTGCTGCACAAAGACTCGTAGCTGCCTTTAATTCTTTTACTAACTGCCAGCCATTAAATGCATCTAAGAAATTAATGTAACCTGGGTTACCATTTAACACTTTAATTGGAAGTTCTCCTTCATTCATATAAATTCTAGATGGCTTCTGATTTGGATTACAACCATACTTTAATGTTAATTCTTTCATTGCTTTCTCCTCCCTATTTGTTTTTATTTACGATTCTAGTTTCATATTTTCCAGTGTCAATGTTGATATATCTGACAAATAAAGATACTTTATTATCTTCATTTAAGCTATTCCAGATCATGTTTGTAAATTCATCGATATCATCCATGATTTCAACTTTGGTTGGCTCTCCCGTAAAGCTTGGAAGTGGATTTCCATCACACTCATATGTATGAATGAAACGGCCAACACCAGCCTTTGCATTGTCGTAAGAGAATGTATAACGATTACAGCAGGATGGATCCCCATCATCGCTCTTTAAAATACTCATTGTATAATCATAATGACCATTCTCAATGTGCATCACACCTGAAATTCTAGGTGTATAGTTAGGACCGTCTGGCTCAAATTCTCTTGTTCTTAACGCCTGCTCGAATGTCATCTCGGAATCCATAAGATCATAAATCGTATCCGTCTGATCTCCGTTTGTCACGATCGTACGATTTCCAAGTACACGAACTGGTGCGTAGATGATTAGACTAGGATCACTTAATTTTGATGGATCAAAAGCCTGCGTACGAATTCCTTCCCCATCCTCAACAAACACACGGTTTCTGCTGTTTTCACTGCGTCCCATGATAAAATATGCTGTTACGGCACAGCTTCCATCTTTGCTTCTACCAATTACAATTCCACGTCCAGGGTATGCATTGCTTGTTAATTCTTGTTGTAATGACATCATTTCTTATCTCCTTTATTTTGAGTAATCCCATTCATGATTGTCAGGCTTTTAGAAATGCTTTCATATTTTTTCCATAAGAAAACCGCCTGAACAACCATACATAACGAATGGTCTGCCCAGGCGGTCGGCTTATACTGATCAAGATTTCTTCTCAATCGATATGCTGTGCTCCCTGTGGGTTTTCCCCACTTATCCGCCAGTCACACAGCTTCTATAATTAAATTACCTTATTTCAGGTTAAATTACAAGAACTTTTTCCTACTTTAATTATAATTTATTCTTAATAAACTCATAGTTGGTACTTATTTGTCTATTATTCCACTCTTATTCTTTGTCTCTTTAGTGATCTTCTGACGCGATTCCTCATTGATTTCTGCCTTTAACGCTTTCAGATAATCAGAAAATTCCACCTGCTCTTCTCCATGGGTTAAATTCAGGGTATACTCTAACTCAATCCAAGTAGATATGTCTGCTTCATTATGCTGAATGACAACTTCTAACTTATCGATTGCTTTATATAATTTTGCTTCTAATGTTTCTTGCGCCTCTGCTTCTTTATATAACTCTTTCATCTTCGTATGGTAAGGTTCCGGTAAAGATCCGATCCACTCATTGATGCAGTTAGCTTCGGTCACCTCATGATCCTGATTTTTTAGAAAGACAGGAATATCCCCAGTAAATGCTTCTCCAATGTCATGAAAGATACACATTTGAATTACTTTATTAATATCTGCTTCTGGAAATTCATCCTGCATAAAGTAAGCCATGACCGTCATTCTCCAAGTATGCTCTGCAACACTTTCATGTCTCCCTGTGGAAGTCCAAGAATGTCTTGTGCTATTCTTTAAATTTTCACATAGCTTAATCGTCTCTAAAAATGATTTCATTTCCATGATTAATTTCTCCTGTCTTTCACCAACGTCTATTACTTATTCTTTCCTAACACTTAAATCAGCTTCTTCTGGCTTATGTCTTAATATTAAAGTTCCTGCTATTTTTCCATCGATAGTTGCAACAAAGAGAGCATTCTCTTCAATTCCTTCCAATGCATCCTGTCTTGTCGGATAAACTCCTTTCTTCCATCCAGGATAATTGTCATGAGCTTCAAGATGATCACACAAATCATTATACAACTGTTCTAATTCGTCAAGATCATTGGGATTACCCAATCTTGTTTCTATCTTCATAACTTTTCTCTCCCTATCTTCTTTTTTCTTATGTATTTTTCCTCTACTCTACATTATATTTTCGTTTTAATTCCTCCGACATCGTATAGCCATCCAATAATTTGTCTGCTTCTTTGATCAGTGTATTAAAAGAGTAATATGGTATCGTATCGATTTCAAGCTTGGCTTTGATTGTAACTGTTTGACGTTCCACATCTAATCCAAGGAATTTCGGTATCGAAGCAACATAATTAAAACCTTCATCCATCAGGTATGCTCCGCCAGATACTTCAATCACATATCGATGTAGACTATCAATATACTGAATCCTTTCTGGATCAAAAATATTCTCCTCATACAGTGTTTTATATAATTCCATTGTCTTAGTATCATAAAAAGATGCATTTCCGTTATTCATAACGATACATAAGTATTTTCCATCATCGGTAAATAGTACCTTTTGCGTATCTACTAACGAGAGCTTCTTCGTGATATATGGCTGTTCTTCTCCTGGATGATAGAGACGTAGTTCATCTTTGGCTTTCCCATAACATGCAAAGCAACTCCAGTCATTCGAATAGATTGAGGTAATGCTATCTTCCTGCTCCGTTAATGGCATCTGCATTACCACTTCTCCAGTTTCGGTTGATATGGCAATATTTCTTCTATTTTCCCCCTCTTCTTGTACAAATAAAAGTCTGCCATCAGAGGACCATTGCACATCATATGAAAGATATTTTCCATTCTTAATCTCTATGCTCCGAAGCAATTTTCCATCCTTTGTGCTATAAATATTACATTTGTCTTGTATCACTGCAAACTGTTCCAAACCATCACCAACAAAAAAGTACTTTAAATTAGGGTTATCTGTCGTATCTGGTATCTTCACTTTAATATCGCCAGTCATAATATCTTTTAAGCAAATAAAACGCTCTGTTCCGACTATGTAATGGTTTAATAAAAGACTATGATCACAATTGATTTGACAATAACTATCTTCCTCTGACAATTCTGCAATCTTCGTCTTTGTACTGTTTGGAACCATGTACTGGATTACTTGATTACCACCCTTCGGTTGAATATAAATATGACCTGGCGTCCAGATATAGTCACTAATTTTATAGTTAATATAATCAATCTTACGGCTAATATCTGTCGTTTCTCCAGTCGTAATGTTATATAGCAGCATTGTGCCATCTTCACATAATACGACTTCCATATTGCCCGTTTGTAACGGATAAGAATCAACAATATATTTGGAGTATTCATTCGAACAGATTAAATCACCGGTCTTTGCATCATACGTCATCATTCGATTCGCATTATAAAGATAATAGTATTCGTTCTTCTCTTGCTGTATATAATGACATCCTTTCGTCCATAGATTGTCAATCTTCTTCTCCCACAAAACATTGCATTCCGTGGTATCGACGCATATCATATTCAAATCATAGTTATTCGTTTTTTTCTTGATAAATGCATTAACCAAAACTTTACCATTTTGATAACAACAGGATGCAAAATCCGCTGGAATTATCTTTGAATATAAGATTTTCCCGTCGTTTGCATCTATGATGACTAATTCAGAATCTGAAACATTTGTATTTAAGAAAATGATTCTAGATCCATCTTCCGTAAATCCTACTTCTTCTGGGTCAACCAGCCACATGGACGAATCCATCACTTGGAAACAAGGAGAAGCATCCTCAATACTATAGCAATAAACAGTGTCTAAAGATATCGCAATATAATGTTTCCCATCCGGATAAGGTATTACCTTTGTAATTTCTTCATCTAACCGAGTAACCTGCTTGGACATGAAGTTATAGATACAGATACCTTCTTCTGTGTCATATATGATCTTATCTTTCCCAAAGAAGTTGACCATTCTACAATCCATCCCATTCTTACCTTGTATCTGATATAGTAATTGATTCGTTTTTGTTTCCCATAGATAGATTTGAGATGTACTGTCAGTGATAATCATATATGTTCCATTTTCCGATACTTTCATGGAACGAATCGCTCCATCGGCCGGATAAACATAAAATGGCAAAAAAGTATCTTCTGTATGATACAGATACATAGCATCCGTTAAGGCATATTCACACTCTGGCGTATATGGTTTTTCCGGATTTTCAAGATTACTTGGCAAACCACTTCTTGCGATATAAATTGCAGCCATTCGATTTCCTAGTTTTAAGATACGATCCGATGCATCTGCCAAAGATTGTGAATAATTCCTTTGTGCTTCTTCATATTGCTTTTGTATCTGCTTGGATTGTTGATTGATTTCTGCAGCCTTTCGAGAGATTTCTTGATTCTGTTCTAATATCTTACTATTTTGTTCTGAAATCTTGTTTGACTGTTCCTTAATCTCCAGTGCCATAACCGTACTAATTGTGCTAAATCCTAATAAAGTAGCTACAATCCCTGCACTGATTGCCATAGTTTGTTTCATGACACGTTCTTTATGGCGCTGTTTTAAATCATCATAACCCAATCCAAACATTGGAGCTAAAATCCTAAGTCTTTCCTGTTTGATTTTCTTTTTAACTTCTTGAAGATTTTTTCCTCGAACATCGGCAGCTAAAGGTTCAATTGCTTTCTTTTTAATTACGATATTTCCTACCTCATCCAATTCCTCGACTTGTTCATATAATAACTGTTGCGGAAAGGAATCTTTTGGTTCTCCTTCTACCAATACTGTAAATATACGATTTCTACCATGTAGCTCAATAAATGTGTCGATTTCTCGTTTACACCATTCCGATTCCAATAATCTAGG
>JAQXNU010000253.1 GCA_029098165.1 Clostridiales bacterium | reverse complement strand
TATAAAATACTTTGGGGAAGCAAAAAGTTTTAGTTCAGAAGGCGGAACCAATCTTGGGATGTTAAATAAACAGGAATTGCGTAATCTATATGAGGAAGCGGATTTTGGCTTAGTTGCTTCCATGAGTAATATTAGCCTGATCCCATATGAGATGTTAGGTACTGGCTTGCCAGTGATTGAATTTAAAGATGGTACATTTGAATATTTCTTCCCAAAGGATAGTGCAATTATGACTTCAATCGATGCTAAGGATTTATATGAAGCATTGCGTGATGTTATTCAAAATCCTGAGAAATTGATCATTCATCAAAATAATGCAGAAAGATATCTTGAAAATTTAAGCTGGCAGAAGACCGGAAAGCAATTTGCAGACATTATGGAGGCAGTTAAAGAATGAGAGAAGGGTTAAAAAAACTTTCTCCTAAATTTCTGATCGAATGTTATAAAGGACTTCGATATTTCACAATAACGATGCTGTTCTATATTTTTCGACTAATTCCGATTAAGAAGAACCGCATCGTTTTTATGAATGTATGGGGATTTGGAGATAATGGAAAGTATGTGCTTGAAGAATTGGTGTCTAGAAAGAAACCATATGAGATTATTTTTATCTGTAACCAGCCAGAACATCAGGAAGCACCAAAGTCTGTCATTCTATTAAAGACCAATACGATTGCTGCAATTAAGGCATTAGCAACCGCCAAGGTGTGGGTTGAAAGTAATCAAAAAGAGGCTTATGTTCGTAAAAGAAAGAAACAGTTTTACATTCAATTATGGCATGGAGGCTTGGCTCTCAAAAAGATTGAAGGGGATTGTGCAGAGTATCTTGGAGATAAATATATTAAGCGAGCAAAAAAAGATTCGAGAATGACGGATCTGTATATTTCTAATAGTAGATTTTGTACTGATATGTACCGAAGAGCATTCTTTTATGAGGGTGCGATTAAAGAGTTAGGAACCCCGCGAATGGACCTTTTACTTTCTGTAGATGAAGATAAAAAGCACAGCACAAAAGCAGAACTTCATATACCTGAGGATAAAAAGATCGCTCTATATGCACCAACTTATCGTGATACAGATGACGTGAGTGTTTATCAGATGGATTATGAAAGTCTAAGACAGGGGTTCATGCGTAAGTTCGGTGGGGAGTGGTGTATTGTCATCCGATTGCATCCACTTGTTCACAACCAAAGTCATGAACTTAAGTTGAGTGAGAATGTTATTGATGCTAGTTCCTATCGTGATATGTATGAACTTATGCAGGCAAGTGATGTATTGATTACAGACTATTCGAACACAATGTTTGAATTTGCAATGACTCAGAAACCAGTTTTTCTTTATGCAAAAGACCTAATAACTTATCAAGATGAACGTGGTTTTAATTTTAATTATATGTCGTTACCGTTTGCGATCGCAACACAGGAAGATCAGTTAGAGGCAGATATTGCAGCTTATGATGAGAATGTTGAGAATAGCAGAGTATCCGGATTTTTTGATTCTATCGGTATGAAAGAAGATGGTATGGCATCGAAACGAGTAGTTGATGAAATTGAGAAAGTAATGTAAAAAAGAATGGGGCTGTGAAAAACAGCATAAAAGATGAGCGTAAGAGACTCGGGGAATCACATAAGAATTTGGCTGCCTTTCCCTTTCGGCCGGACTTAGCCAAATTCTCATGTGATTCCCCGAGTCTTCCTCATTTTTTCTATTGCTGTTTTTCACAGCCCCATTCTTTATTCATGGACCAAGGTCTAGAATTTATTCACCTGGGAATTCAAATCCAGGGATATTAAATGGGAATGGCCATTCAGAAGAATCGCTACCATCTGGATCCTGAATATCAGGGGTTGGAGCTTCTGGTGTTACAGTAGGAGCATCGTTCTTTGGTTGGGTAGTAGGAGTTTCTTTTTCATTGCCATCATTTTTCTTTTGTAACACAACTTCAACAGTCATTTCTTTATATTCCCCATCAGTTAATCTCATTAAAGTAACGGTAACTTTCGTACCATATCGGTAGGAATTTACGGTATCTCTTAACTGTTCACTTGAAGAAATCGTAATATCATTAATTGAGGTAATAATATCACCGGCATAAATACCAGCTTTCTGAGCGGCACCACCATCAACCAGACTGTTTACATATACGCCGATTGGCCAGTCATACATCTGAGCAACACTTTCATTAACATCCTGTGGATATAAACCTAAGTAACCCATCTCATCTTCTGTTAGGATTTCACGGTTCATTAATTCATCAACGATTGGGTATGCATTGGTAATCGGAATGGAATAGCCAATTCCTTCAACACTTGTCTGTGCTAGTTTCGCTGAATTGATGCCAATGACTTCGCCTTTGATATTAATTAAGGCACCACCACTATTACCAGGATTGATTGCTGCATCTGTTTGTAAAACAGTTAATTTTGTTCCTTTTTCTACATTTATTTCACGATCTTTTGCACTGATATATCCAACAGTGACACTTTGTCCATAACCAAGGGCATTCCCAATTGCAATCGCCATCTGTCCGACTTTAACATCATCAGAATTACCAAGTTTGGCAACTTTGATTACTTCTAATGTATCTTTTTTAAGGTTCTTAGTATCAAGCGTAATCACGGCAAGATCGGCGGCAGAATTACGGCCTCTGATCTGAGCTTCTGCCTCAGTACCATCTGAAAATGTAACCATGATCTTTGTTGCAGCTTCTACTACGTGATTATTAGTTGCAATGTACAAGGTACCATCTTTTTCACCGATAATGATACCAGAACCACCACCAGTGGATTCTCCACCATATTCATAACCCCAGACATTATAGGAGTTATTAAAAGTACTAGTAATCGAAACAATCGAAGGCATAGTGTCGGCGACAACCTGTGATACATCGGTACTTTCAATATTGACATTGGTAGAAACCGTAGTAGGTGGGATTGTAGTACCCGTGCTAGGTTTATCTAGGTTCAAGTCTTTGTTTAGATTACCGGATAATGTAACAGATGGGTGAGAAGTTTGTTTGTTTTCACCTTTAAGGTTATTGATCAATAAGTTACTTCCGTAAAAGGTAAGTCCTGCAATTACACCAAAAGCAGCTGCTTTTCCTATAAAAGCAAATACTTTTTTTCCTTTCTTATTCTTCTTTGGCGCTTGATCTTGTGGCTGCTGTGAAGAAAAACCAGAGAAAGGGGGATAAGGTGAATAAAAGTTTGCATTTGGATTTATTGGTGCTGACTGATTATTACTTGCTTGTGAATTAGAATTTAGCTGTTCAGCCCAGAAGCTATAGTTATTTTGATTGTTGTTTTCTTCTGACATAATAACAACTCCTTTATATATTATTTGTCTTGCTAGAGTACAACAAGACAGTTTCTACAAATTTAACTTGATAATTTAAATAAAATGTATATAATGAGAGATTGTAGTTAACTCGTGTCACATAGCTACTTCATATACATTTCGTTTTATTAGAATCTATTGTAACAATAGATTGTGAAGAGTGTGTGAAAAAAAGTTGAATTATTAATGTTAAGAAAAAATTAAAGTCGATGATACAAAAAAAGACATAATAATAGTGTAAGATAGTCGTAACCAATTGTTCCGATATCACCATTTAAGGAGTTAAGAATGATCAAAGATAATCAGAAGGTATTTAACCGAGCACATATTATAATCGATGGTTTACTTGTAATTTTATCTTATATAAGTGCTTACTATCTAAGATTTTATGTACTGAGTCATTGGAGAATCTTTAAGTTGGGACCAACAGAAAAGTTCTATCCGATTCAGGTATACGCTAAATATTTGATTTTGTTAGTACCTGCATATATTGTGCTATATTCCGTATGTAATCTGTATAAGCCTCAGAGGAGCAGGAGTCGTCGGTTTTTATTATGGAATCTGGTACAGGCAAATGTATTAGGTCTTTTAGTGTTTACGTTTGCATTGTTTACAACGAAGGAATTAGATTTATCGCGTAAGTTTTCTTACCTTTTTGCGATTATTAATATTACTTATGATATACTTTTCCGTTATGTGCTCTCTAAGATTTTAATGGAGATGCGAAAAAAAGGATTTAATCAGAAGCATGTTTTAGTCGTTGGTTATTCAAGAGCAGCAGAAGGATATATCGATCGTTTAGTTTCTAACCCACAGTGGGGGTATCATGTTTATGGTATCTTAGATGATAATATGGAAATAGGAACAATGTATCGCCATGTAAAAGTCATTGGATCTACTGAGGACTTAGCACAGGTTCTTGCAGACAACGATTTGGATGAAATAGCAGTTACTTTAAGTATCAATGAGTACTCGAAGCTTGAGCATATTGTTAATGTTTGTGAGAAAGCAGGAGCACATACGAAGTTTGTTCCTGATTACCATAATATAATACCAACCATTCCGGTTATGGAAGATATGAATGGTCTTCCGGTTATTAATATCCGTAATGTGCCATTGAGCAGCTTTGGTAATAAATTAATTAAGAGAATTATAGATATCTTTGGTTCAATCGTTGGAATTATCGTTTTTGCTATTCCAATGTTGATTGTGGCATTGATTGTTAAGTTAACCTCCAAAGGACCAATTATTTATTCACAGGTACGTGTTGGTCTTCATAATAAGGAGTTTAAGATGTATAAATTCCGCTCGATGGTCGTTCAGTCAGAGTCCAGTGAAAAGAAAGCATGGACAACTGCAAATGATGCACGTGTAACGAAGATTGGTAAATTTATTAGAAAGACAAGTATTGATGAGTTACCTCAGCTATTTAATATTCTAATCGGTAATATGAGTCTTGTTGGACCAAGACCGGAACGCCCTTACTTTGTTGAGAAATTTAAAGAAGAAGTTCCAAGATATATGATTAAGCATCAGGTTCGTCCGGGCCTTACCGGATGGGCACAGATCAATGGCTATCGAGGAGATACTTCGATACGTAAACGTATTGAACATGACTTATACTATATTGAAAACTGGTCACTAGCGCTAGATTTCAAGATTATGTTCTTGACAATCTTTAAAGGATTTATAAATAAGAATGCATACTAAAGGATAGAAGATTTCTTAAACGAAGAGGTTGTGAAAAACAGCAAAATGAGCAACGTAGAGCGAGGTATGGAATCACATTAGAATTTGGCTGCCTTTCCCTTTCGGCCGGACAAAGCCAAATTCTAATGTGATTCCATATCTCGCTCCTCGTTATCCACTTTGCTGTTTTTTACAGCCCTTCTGTTATATATATCGATAAATATATGGATTCTCGAATCGTTATGATTTTTTATCAAATTTTAATTTGAATAATCCATCAATTAAGATTACTATAGACAAAAAGATGTCTATAGTAATTCCTTCGAGGGGATACATAATCCCTTCAGTCGGTGCAGTATAAGTATTAGGAGGTAGAGATATGAGATGGAGAGAAAGAATGGCACAGTTTATGATTGGCAGATATGGAGTTGATCAGCTGAATCGTGCTTTGTTATATACATCGATCGGATTTATGTTCGTATCGATCTTCGTGTTTCACAGAGTATTTTACGTGTTAGGCTTCTTCCTACTGCTCGTTTGTAATCTTCGTTTGCTTTCAAGAAATTTCCAAGCAAGAACGAAGGAAAACTTAATATTTACGAATCAGATTAATAAACTTAAGTACTTTTGGAGTAAAATTAAATATCATAAAGAAACAAGCAAAACGCATCATATCTATGCTTGTCCACAGTGCAAACAAAAAATCCGAGTGCCTAAGGGAAAGGGTAAGATTATGATCCGCTGTCCAAAGTGCGGTAACGAATTCTTGAAAAAGAGTTAAGTAGGAAATCAATGAAGTCATTTACTAAATGAATAATTTCTGATAGGATATAGTTAATCATTAGATTTTCGGAATGGAACAATTAAGGGTAGAGAGGAGACTCGTAGGATGAGTGATGATATTAACAAAGACAATAATAATTCCAAAGAGGATAAAAATAAATTTGAAGAAATCTGTTATTTATGTCGAAGACCAGAGAGTAAAGCAGGAAAGATGATGCATGTTCCGGGAAATATCTGCATCTGTTCTGACTGTATGCAGAAAACATTTGATACGATGGGACATGTAAATAATCCATTTATGGATGGCACAAGTTTTAATCCTAGCATGATGGGATTTGCTTTTACTCCTGAGACATCCAATAAGACAAAGCTTAAGAAAAAAGAAGAAAAAGTAGCGAAAAAAGAAAAGGATAGTGCACAAGGAACAATCGATATTAAAAAGCTTCCAGCACCTCATATAATAAAGGCTCAACTTGATGAGTTTGTAATCGGTCAGGCTCATGCAAAGAAGGTAATTTCAGTTGCAGTTTATAATCATTATAAACGAGTAGCGAAACAGGATCAGGATGATATTGAAATAGAAAAATCCAATATGCTTATGCTTGGACCTACTGGTAGTGGTAAGACGTATCTTGTAAAAACACTTGCCAAGCTTTTGAATGTTCCACTTGCAATTACAGATGCAACTTCATTAACTGAAGCAGGTTATATCGGAGATGATGTGGAAAGCGTTTTATCCAAGTTATTAGCAGCTGCAGATAATGATGTAGAACGTGCAGAGCGAGGTATTGTTTTTATCGATGAAATCGATAAGATTGCAAAAAAGAAAAGTACCAATAATCGCGATGTTAGTGGTGAGTCGGTACAGCAGGGCTTGTTAAAACTTCTAGAAGGAAGTGAAGTTGAGGTACCGGTTGGTGCAACTAGCAAAAATGCCATGGTTCCTTTAACAACAATTAATACAAAAAACATTCTCTTTATTTGTGGAGGCGCTTTCCCTGATCTTGATAAGATCATTAAGGCTAGACTAAATAAAAAGTCTTCGATCGGTTTTAGCGCAGATTTAAAAGATAAATACGATGAAGATCCAAATATTCTACAAAAAGTTACAGTAGAAGATTTGAGAGAGTTTGGCATGATTCCTGAGTTTTTAGGAAGACTCCCAGTTGTTTATGCGCTAGAGGGGTTAACCAAGGAAATGCTTATGCAGATCTTGATTGAGCCTAAAAATGCTATCTTAAAACAGTACAAAAAGCTGTTAGCATTAGATGAAGTAGATTTACAATTTGATAATTCTGCATTAGAAGCCATTGCGGAGAAAGCATTGGAGAAAAAAACTGGAGCGCGTGCATTGCGTGCAATCATTGAAGAATTTATGCTTGATATTATGTATGAGATACCAAAAGATGAGACAATTGGCCGTGTTACGATCACACGTGACTATATTGAGAATAAGGGAGCACCAATCATTGAGATGCGTGGTAGCCAGTCAACACCTTTACTAGAACAGAATATTTAATCATTGAGCACATAAGGAGCTATCATGAGCAGGAGACATAAGTCAAAGACAAGAGTTTTAGATCGAATTATAGTAGTTGAGGCAATCGTACTAGTTCTATTAATTGGAGTGTACAAGTTTACAAATAAGCCAACGGATCAAGTTACAGGTAATATAGAATCTTATGTGACTCCTACTCCTCAGACACTAGCTGAAGTTAGTCCAACTCCGATACCTACGATAGAACCAACGATAGTACCGAGTGTTGAGGAACCGTTAGAGGAGGAGAATTTCCTATCTCCAACACCAGAGAATCTAACAACTGATTCGGATGCTCTAACACCAGAATCTGATACGCCAGTCATTGTAACAGAAGAGAATGAGACAGCACCTCAGGATCACACAGCAGGTTCGGAGGATGCGGTTGATTCAAGCCCTGAGGAAGAAGATACAAGTAGGGATACGAATATTCCTGCATTTGCAAATGGAATGAGTAAAGAATTTCTTGCATCTTTATCGGATACACAGGAAGGAACATTATTAGAAACACCTGGAAGAGATAGTATAATCTACTACATGCAGACAGATCCACGATGGGCGAGCAAGTACTACGGAGGTACCGATACGATTGAAAAGTACGGATGCGGTCCAACCTCATTGTCTATTGTAATTTCTACTCTTACGGATACGAAAATCGATCCAGTGCAGATGTGCGCATGGGCAAACGAGAAGGGATACTGGTTCTTACAACAGGGCTCTAAACATCAGCTGATACCAGAAGGCGGAGAGGCTTTTGGTCTTAAAGTGACTGGGGTAGCAAACGATGTAGATGCAGCAGATCAGTTACGTACCGCATTAAGTGATGGAAAATTAGTAATCGCATTGATGGGCAAAGGAAGTTTTACAAGAAGCGGACATTTTATCGTACTTCGTGGAATCACAGAAGATGATATGGTATATGTAGCAGACCCAAATAGTAGAGAGAATACAGATAAGACTTGGAAGTTGACTCAAATCGTAAATGAAGCAAAGTCTTGGGCCGGCGGAAATGGCCCATTCTGGATCATGAGTAAATAACATGGAACTTATCTTTTGATAATAAGATATTAAACTAGATGACGCTGTGAAAGAACAGCAAAAGAAATGAGCGTGATACCCCGCTTCTCTCCTCATTGCTCCTTTTGCTGTTCTTTCACAGCCCCTTTTATCATTCCTTTGGGTTTTAGTAGTATACAATCGATTCATGGGACATAAGATATAAAGAGTATTCCGTAAGTGAGGAATTATGGATTTATCAGATGAAAATAGAATAGCTTGTCGAGAAGCGGTTATGTCGGAAGATTATGGTGACTTTCTTGTAACGGTTAATGGCACGGAAGAACAAATCAAAGAAGAATTTGGGGCAGAATGTGTTCAAATTCTAAGTCGTAAGTATGCAGTTATTACGATACCCATTGTCCAACGTGAGAATATCATTAAGTACGGGTTTATTTATAGTGCAATTCCTAAGCTTTATGGACTTATGGACACCTCAAATATAGAAAACATAGGGGTTCAAAGGGTACGTAATGCAGCTTATCTTGATCTTTTTGGAAGAAATGTATTAATTGGATTTATTGATACTGGAATTGATTATACGAATTCGGTATTTAAAAATGCAGATAATACCTCTCGAATTTATCGTATCTGGGATCAGACGATTCAAACAGGGGAACCACCGACAGGTTTATACTATGGTACCGAATATACCAAGGAACAAATTGATCGTGCGTTAACAACAGATAATCCATTGGAAGTAGTGCCGACTACGGATGAGAATGGACATGGAACATTTATGGCTGGAATTGCAGCGGGCAATATAGATGAAGCAAACGATTTTACTGGAATAGCACCACAATCAGAGATTATGATGGTTAAGTTAAAACCAAGTAAGACCATTTTTCGCGAATACTATTTTGTAAATCCGAATGCAGTCAGCTACCAGGAAACAGATATTCTACTTGGAGTTAGGTATTTAGTAGAGAGGGCGCGAGAAGCAGGAAGACCATTGATCCTCTGCCTTGGTGTTGGAACGAATTCTGGAGGCCATGATGGAAATAGCATTCTCGATGAATATTTATCGGAAGCATCAGATGGATATCAAGCATGTATCATTGTTCCAACAGGGAATGAAGCGAATTATGGAGGGCATTATCGCAATACCTTACGGGAGGATGAGACTTTCAAGGATATTGAAATACGTGTAGGCGAAAATGAGGTTGGATTCTCCCTAGAATTATGGGCGAATGCTCCAAGTGTTTATACGGTAGGTTTCATCTCACCGAGCGGAGAGTATATCCAACGGATTCCTCCGAGGACGGATGGGAATCAGACCGTGTCCTTTCTGTTTGAACCAACGACGATTTATGTAGGATACCGAGTCGTAGAGCTGCGAACGGGGGATGAATTGATTTTGATGAGATTTAACCGGCCTACTCCAGGGATTTGGAAGGTGCGGGTATTTATGGAGCAGAACTTTAATAATCCGTTTGATCTATGGCTTCCAATACAGGAATTCTTAAGTTCAGATACCCAGTTCATTCAACCGGATCCGGATATAACAATAACGAGTCCAGGAAATACAGAAGCAATTATTACAGTTGCAGCATATAATCACATGAATAACGCAATTTTTATTAATTCTGGAAGAGGTTTTACACGTAGCGGACGAATTAAGCCAGATATTACAGCGCCTGGTGTTAATATTTACGGTCCGTTACCAGGAAATCAGTTTAGTGTACGAAGCGGTACTAGTATTGCAGCGGCGCATGCAGCTGGAGCAGCGGCACTATTGATGGAGTGGGGTGTGGTTCAGCAGAACAATACCTTTTTCGATACATCTGATGTAAAAGCATTAATGATTAAGGGAGCAAGGAGAAGTGAGGGTACCTATCCGAATCGTGAATATGGTTATGGTACACTAGATGTTTTTGGTGCTTTTGAAAGTTTAAGAACAACACTGTAACAAGAATGTTTTCTATTGCGTTTCTGTTAGAATATGGTATATAATATACGTGGATTAACTAGAAGGTGGCGAAAATATGACGCTGATTAATAAGATCTTACGTGTCATTCCTAAGAAACGTGTAGATATAGAGAATTTAGATAGGAAGAATAGTGGTTCCACAGTAGAGCCAACTCAGACAATTAAAAGAGAATCAAGTAAG
>JAQXNU010000252.1 GCA_029098165.1 Clostridiales bacterium | reverse complement strand
TGCTATGAATACACAAACTCGAAATGATTACGCTTATGGTTTTAAGCGTGGTCTTCCTATTGCTATCGGATATATACCTGTATCTTTCGCCTTTGGTCTAAATGCGGTATCAGGTGGGATTCCCGCATGGCTTGTCATTTTAATGTCGCTGACGAACTTAACAAGTGCTGGGCAGGCAGCAGGGGCTGATTTGATTATACAGGGAGCCGGATTTTTTGAATTAAGTCTAACAATATTCGTTATAAATATCCGATATATGTTAATGTCACTATCCATATCACAGAAATTAGAGAAAAAGATTACGTTACCCCAGCGACTTGTATTTGCATTTGGGATTACCGATGAAGTATTTGCGGTGTCTTCGATGGAAGATGGAAAGCTATCCAATCGTTTTATGCTTGGCTTGATTACTGGGCCAATCTGTGGATGGACATTTGGTACCGCCTTAGGTGCTATCATTTGTTCGGCTTTGCCAGAAACGCTTAAGGATGCCATGGGGATTGCCTTATATGGAATGTTTATCGCAATCATCATTCCACCAGCAAGAAAGTCAAAGAAGGTTATCGTGGTGCTTGTGTTATCGATCCTCATCACCTGCATTCTAAAATATGCTCCCGTATTATGTGAGATCTCATCGGGATTTCGTGTAATTATCGCGACTGTATTATCGGCTGGATTTTGTGCGCTAAAATATCCAGTGGAAGAAGAAAAAGGAGGTGCCAGATGAGTACACCACAAGCAGCTTTCGCTGTATTTTTGATGGCACTAGTAACCTATATACCACGTGCTTTGCCGGTTGCAGTATTTCGAAAAGAAATAACATCAAAATATATCAAATCATTTTTATACTATGTACCATTTGCAGTATTAGCTTCTCTGACATTTCCCGATGTATTCTATTCTACCGGAGATATTATGACAGCAGTTGCTGGAACTGTAGTAGCGTTGCTCTTAGCATATTGTAATCAAAGCTTGGTGATCGTTGCCGCAGGAGCAATCATCACCGTATTTGTAACTGGATTCTTATTCTAGAATCCTTTCAGGTCACAGTAGGGAGGAAATAGTATGGCAAAAAAACATACGAGAAAAACAAAGTTTTCATCCGAAGAAATATCTGTATTCTGTGAACAGATTGCTATGCTTCTAAATAGTGGAATTCCTTTATATGAAGGCATTCATATGCTATTTAGTGAAATGGAGGATACAAGGACAAAAAAAGTATTAGAGCAGCTAGATAACTCCATGAAAGCCAATGAAACATTATATGATTCGCTACAGAAGACAGATGCTTTCCCTGATTATATGGTTTATATGGTTCAGGTGGGAGAAACGACTGGCAAGCTAGAAGAAGTAATGAGATCGCTTTCTAGTTATTACGAGAGAGAAAGTAATGTTAAGGTAAGTATCAAAAGTGCAATAGCGTATCCAGCAGTACTATTTACAATGATGGCAGTTATCATTTTAGTCCTTGTGTTTAAGATATTGCCAATGTTTGAAACAATGTTTATTGAATTAAATGCGGATGTGGCTACGACAACTCATAACATGATGAAGGTAGGCATTATAGCAGGGAAAGTACTTGCAGGAATTACTTGTTTGATTTTAGTAATAATGTTAGCAGTATTTCTATGGTATCGAACGAGACAAGGAGAAATTATGATTCGTCGATTCGTAACGAATTTCCGTTTGACTAAGAAATTATCGGAAGCGATTGCCACTAGTAAGTTTATTTCCAGTATGGCACTTATGATTTCTTCTGGGATTGAGACCTCAAAATCAATTGATATTGCGTATGGAGCTTCGAGTAATCGAAGAATAAAAGAAAAAATCAAACAGTGCAAGCTTCTGCTTGACAAAGATATTTCACTAGAGCAAGCCATTCATGATACCAAATTGTTAGTCGGAATGGAAAGTCGGCTAGTAATGGTTGCTTCGAAATCTGGAGCTTCGGATACCGCATTCGAGAAGTTAAGTGAGCAGTATAACATGAAAATAACTACAATGTTAAGCAAACTATCAACTAGTATTGAGACTATACTAGTTGTTACTTTGGCAGTGTTGGTAGGCGGAGTATTAATTTCTGTTATGTTGCCACTTGTTAGTATGATATCTTCTATTGGTTAATGGTGTGAGGAAGATGGGAGGCTTTGAATATTGAAGAATCTTAAGGGAAAAAAACAACCGTTTTGGATGAAAACAGTTGCGATTCCATTGATCACATTTCTATGTATCATTACAATTCTTATTCTTGGAATAAATAAATTCAATGAACTTAGTGATGAGCAAGAGTTAAAGTTAACAGAATTAGCTCTTCAAAAATCAATCATTCAATGTTATGCGATTGAAGGCTTTTACCCAGCTGATATTAGTTATTTGGAGGAAAATTATAATCTTAGAATAGATAAAGACAAGTACAATATCTATTATGATTGTTTTTCTTCTAATGTTATGCCGCAGTATGGTATCTATGAAAAGTAACCGTCATGGAAAGAGGTAGACGAAGATGGAAAAGAAAAACCAAAAATCGTGGATGATCAATCTCATCAGCCTAATCGTAATCTTAGGCATTTTTGCGATCTCATGTCTGGTATTAACGAATCTCGGCATAAAAGTTTATCGTAATGTTGTCTTATCGAATGATAACAATTTTGAACTTCGTACTTCATTGTCATATGTTGCGACAAAAATACGCCAAACGGATACGATTGGTTATCCATCGATAGAACAAAAAGATGGAGTGGATGTTTTGGTCCTTGGGGAAGAAGTGGAAGGAGCTTTATTTGAAACTCGAATTTATTTTAAAGATGGCAGCCTGTATGAAATCTATCAGCAAGCAGGTTCGAAATATGAACTAGACTTTGGTCAGCCAGTACTTGATGTTAGTAATTTTGAATTTGAACTGACACCAAAAGGATTGATTCATCTAAAGGCAGTAAATGCAGCAGGTGAAGAGGAAACCTTATCAGTTTCTTCACGAACAGGGAGGTAGTATTATGGACCAGGAAAATGAGCAGAATCGTTCCTTTCGATTGCCGATGATAGAATTAGTGCTCATTATCGGAATCTTTGCGATAATTAGTGTTTTTCTTGTTCGAATGTTTATGGGAACAAATCGTCTGCAAAAGGAAGCTACAGATTTAAGCTGTGCTGTCATTAAAGCAGAATCCATTGCAGAAGAGATTAAGAATACAGCCTCTGTTGGTGAGGCGGCAACCCAGCTTGGAATGATATCTTATGATAATACATCACAAAACTTCTGTATGTATTATGACAAGGACTGGAATCAGACATTGTCACCGTCTGTAAATATCATTGTAGTTACTAGTACAATTACCAGAGGAGAAACTGGTCGAATGGTAAATGCGAACATTGCAGCATACTCGTGCAGTAATGTAGAAGACACAGCGAAAAAGGATGCATTAGTTAAGCTGAATACGAAAAAGTGGGTTAGCAGCAAGTAATTGTACGTAGTAAGGAGAGGACCAATAGCATGAAACAGAAAAATAGTTATCATATGAATATTGGAGGAGCATCGATCTTACTGATCTTAGCGATATTTGCATTGACGGTATTTGCTGTCTTATCTTTACGAGCATCCTACCATGAGGTGAAGATGTCTGAGAAAACAAGAGATACCATAGAAGAGTACTATGCTGCAGATGCGAAAGCAGAGGAGATTTTGATGCAGATTTCCGAGACTTTAAAACAACAGGAAGGTGCAATAGATTTCAGTTCTTTATCGGAAAAGTTAAGTGGTATCGATAGCTTAGAAATCGACGAAATCACCCATATCTTGACATATACAGTTTCTATGAATTATAATAGTACCCTAGAGATTAAACTCAAACTTCCTATAAATGCAAGGGAAGGAGTTAAGGTACATAGCTGGAGAATGCTTTCTACCGAGCAAGGCGATTACGATGACTCAGGCGTGGAAGATATATGGGATGGAATCTTAGAAGAATAAGGAGTGAACCAGATGGAGTTACGTGAGATCTTACTCTCAGCAGTAGAAAAGAAGGCATCTGATATTTTTGTAGTAGTAGGACAGCCGATTACATTTAAAATTCAAGGGAAATTAGTTCGACAGAATGAGGAGATATTAAATCCGGAAATGACCTCTGCATTAGTTGAGGATATGTATTTATATGCAGAGTTAAGAGATAAATCAAAATTAGTGAGTGGCGATGATGACTTCGCATTATCTGTTTCCGGTATTGGCAGATTTCGTATCAACATCTTTTGTCAAAGAGGAGCATTAAGTGCAGTATTGCGAGTGGTATCCTTTCAGTTACCACCATATGAAGAGTTAAACATTCCTCAGAGAGTTGTTGATTTTTCTAAGCAGAATAAAGGGTTGATTCTGGTAACTGGAACAGCAGGAAGTGGTAAGAGTACAACCTTATCCTATATTATCGATCAGATCAATAGCACACGTAACTGTCATATTTTAACCTTAGAAGATCCAATTGAGTTTTTGCATAAACATAAACAAAGTATTGTCTCTCAGAGAGAGATTGGATTAGATACTGAAAATTACCATAAGGCTTTACGTGCGGCAATGAGAGAAGCTCCGGACGTTATTTTTATTGGTGAGATGAGAGATCTAGAAACAATTGAGATTGCTATGACAGCAGCAGAGACAGGTCATCTTGTTTTATCGACACTGCATACCGTAGGTGCAGCAAATACGATTGATCGAATCATTGATGTATTTCCAAGCTCTCAGCAGCAGCAGATACGTGTACAACTTTCTATGGTACTAAATGCAATTGTATCGCAACAGTTGCTCCCTAGTACACAAGGACTTGTTCCAGCATTTGAAATCTTAGAAGCAACCAATGCAATCCGAACAATGATACGAGATGGAAAGGTGCATCAGATTGATTCTGTTATTTACTCTTCAGCAAAAGATGGAATGATCTCCATGGACTCAAGTATTGCAGATCTATTCCGTATGGGACGTATCAGTGCAGAGACTGCAGTATCATATAGTATGAATCAGGATAGTATGCGTCGAATCGTAGGGCCTTGATCCATAGAAGATTTAGGAGGGATAGGATGAAAAATTTTTTCAAATTAACTCTGCTAGGAATTATAACATTGTGGTTTTTTGGAATGTCAGAAGTGAAAGTTAGTGCTGCTAGTAATTCGAATACTTTTGAGAATAAGGAAAACGGAATTATTACAGTCACTTATAACAATACGACAAACGTTAAGATGAAAATCGGAGTTACCAAAGATAAGCAGTCTTATTATTATGATCTTGGTCACGGAAAAAGCAAATTAGATATACCTTTGAATATGGGAAATGGAAAGTATACCATACGAATCCTAAAGAATATCAGTGGAACGAAATACAGTGTGGTAGAGACGACATCCATTGATCTAGATCTTAGCGATGATAACATTGTATTTCTACAATCGAATGTTATTGTTAATTTCGAATTAAGCGATAAAGCAATTGAAAAAGCAAAGGATTTAACGCAAAAATGTAAGTCAGATGCGGAAATTGTCAGTACAATTCATAATTATGTTGTAAAGAATTTTGAATATGATTATGACAAGGCTTCCACTGTATCAAGCGGATATCTACCAGATATCGAGATTATATACAAGAATAAAAAAGGAATTTGTTATGATATATCAGCGATTATGGCGGCCATGATGCGAAGTCAGGGTGTTGAAGTTAAGCTTGTGACTGGATATACTCCGAACATCAAAGGTGTATATCATGCGTGGAATTCCGTTTATGATGATTCGAGCGGTTCCTGGTATACCATTGATGCCACTTATGACATTGCAATGTATCGGGCAAAGAAGAAATATACAATGAAGAAAGATTCGAAAGACTATTCCGACACGAAATATCAATACTAATAAATTAAAGAATAGGCTACTGTGAAAAATAAACCCTGAAGGCTAGACACACTTTTTAGTGTCTAATCTACAGGGTTCATTTTATTTAAAAACGCTTTTTCCACGCCTCTTATCTAGTGAGTAATCTGTATTTATTATAACTGTGAAGTCATAGTATCAATAAAGTATCGCGCTGGCTCAGAAAGCGGAATACTTTCATCATAAGCGGCTACCAGTTTACGTTCTGGCATCGGTTCTGCGATTTCTAATATGATCAGTTCATCCTCACTTGTATTAGTTACACAGAAATCAGGAACAAAAGCAATACCAAGGCCAATTTTAGCAAGATCGATCAGTAAGTCATTACTGCTTAATTCAATTGCTGGCACAAGATCAAGAGAGTGCTGTAAGAAAAGATTATGCAGGAATGCGCTTGTCGTTGAAAGCTTGCTTAACATTAGAATAGGTAACTGTTGTAACTGAGCTAAGGACAAAGCTTGTCCTTTATAAGGAAAAACATCAGGCTTTGCAACAAATACATCTCGGAATGTTTTGATTTCGCGAATATGCTGATTATTATTTAATGCAGAGTTTGGTGAATTAGCAACAATTAAGTCAACTTGGTTTGTTTCCAATAATTCTGCACACTTTAAGGAAGTACCATTGATAATCTTGATATGCACGTCAGGATATGTTTTGTGAAACTTATTTAAATATGGAACTAAAAAGTAACGACAAATCGTATCACTAGCAGCGATGCGTAACTGCATTCCGCCAGCTGGAGTAGAATTTAGCAGCTGATTTTCACCGCGGCTGATCAAATTGATTGCTGGTTCGATATGCTTAAATAGCATTTCTCCCTCTTTTGTTAAGCTAACGCGTTTGGTGCTACGGATAAATAAAACTTGGTTCAAGCGTTTCTCTAATACTTTTACAGACTGACTAACTGCGGACTGGGAGATGAATAACTCCGTTGCCGCTTCACTAAAACTAAGCGTTTTTGCTACATAGTAAAATACTTTATATAATTCATAATTAATATCCATAGCATATCCCTCTTTTACATTAATGAAATCTTATTGCAAGTGTAGTAACTAGTTAACTAGCGTTTTTCTATTACAAAATTCCGTAAATTAAAATAAATGATACCATGATCTGCATAATCACAAAGCGGAATACTGTTTGAGTATCTGACCAGCTTTTGTTCTTACGAACATGATCATGAATTGGTGTACGAGTGTTCTTTAAAATCTTGATTTTTAAGAATCTTAATAAGGAAACCTTGATTAAACCAAGTCCACCATCAATGATGAATACGATGGAACTTGGAATGTATAATAAAGGATTACCAGATTTTAAAGCAATGATTGCGATAAATAAACCAATGGCACGAGAACCAGCATCACCCATAAGCATCTTACTAGGAGAAGCATTGAACCAAAGGTAACCTAAGATACAAGCAATCATTAATAAAGAAATGAGTCCATAATTTGCATTATCAGCAATTGTAGTAAAGATCACATAGAATGTAAAAATAGTTGCAATTGCAATACTGCCACTTAAACCATCCACACCATCCGTACAGTTTGTAACATTGATGGAAACCCAGATTAAAATGATGGCAAGGACTACAAATAAAACAGGGTTTAAAGTAACTGTTGTATCTGTAGTGTAAAAATGAATGGAACTACCATTGAAGTTTACATAAGTGATAGAAACTACTAATGCAATGATAAAATCAATAATACCTTTTTTGAGTTCCCCCCAAGGAGCCTTTGCACTATCATCTAAATAACCACTCATCATAGCTCCGATGATCATAAGCAGATAGATGAGAGACTCACGTGTGACTGGAACAAAGAGGATTGTTGCGACCACGAACACAAGAATAAATACAATACCCGCACCACGAGGTTTTCCTTGAGATAAACCACCGTTAACAGCAAAAGCTCTTCCGCCATCTCGAGGCAATACATTTTTTAGAGCTTTCAATAAAAGGCAGGTAAAGATAAAAGCACATAGAAGCCCGACAAAGGCAATGCTTTTATCGGTAAATTGATCTAGCAATGAGTAAAGCATATATAATCCTCCGAACTTGATATTAGACGGGATAGCCCGTCTGTCTCCACATATTGTACTATAGACTTGAAAGAAAGTCCATAGGAAACCTTGATGCAAAAGCGTGTAAAAATAAGTGTATATGTAGTTAAAATGTGTTATTTATGTTGGAAATATCACATATTAAATCAAATGAATTAGAATAGAGTTTTATTAGGATGACTAATGAGATATTTCATATTTATTAATTTCATTTATAAATATGGCTATGATATAATAAATATAACCAAAAATGATAAGCAACAGACAAAAAAGATTGCAGAAGATAATATTGAACAGCAAACAATTATTCGGAGGTAAGATGATGAGCAGTGTCCGTAGAGTATATGTAGAGAAAAAGGCTCCTTATGCGGTAAGAGCAAAGGAATTAAAGCAAGAAATTAGAAGTTATCTTGGTCTTAAGGCTTTAGAAGATGTTCGAGTATTAATCCGTTATGATATAGAGAATGTTAGTGAAGATACGTATAAAAAATCACTTGGAACTGTCTTTTCAGAACCTCCAATCGATACCTTATACGAAGAAACTTTCCCACATTCTGAGATAGAGTATGTATTTTCCGTGGAGTATTTACCAGGACAGTTTGATCAGAGAGCAGATTCTGCTGAGCAGTGTGTAAAATTGTTAAATGGAGCAGAAGAGCCAATCATTCGTTCCGCAACTACATACGTTTTAACTGGAGATATTAGCGAAGAAGATTTTAAACGTATTAAGGAATACTGTATCAATCCAGTCGATTCCCGTGAGACAAACGAGCAAAAACCAGAAACTTTAGTTACGGTATTTGATGTACCAGAAGATGTAAAAATCTTTACTGGATTCATCTCTATGGGAGAAGCTGAATTAAAAGAATTATACAGCTCCCTTAACTTAGCAATGACATTTAAGGATTTCTTACACATTCAGAATTACTTTATGGGAGAAGAACATAGAGATCCTTCCATGACAGAAATTCGTGTATTAGATACTTACTGGTCCGATCATTGTCGTCATACAACATTCTTAACTGAATTAACGGATGTTACGTTTGATGACGGATACTATAAGAAACCAATTGAAGACGCTTTTAATCGTTATAAAGCAGATCGTGAGATCATTTATAAGGGAAGAGATGACAAGTACATCTCTCTTATGGATATCGCCTTATTAGCTATGAAGAAATTAAGAGCTGATGGCAAGTTAGAGGATATGGAAGTATCCGATGAGATTAATGCTTGTTCTATCGTTGTTCCAGTTACAATCGATGATGTGACGGAAGAATGGTTAGTATTCTTTAAGAATGAAACACATAACCATCCAACCGAAATCGAGCCATTTGGTGGTGCAGCAACTTGTCTTGGTGGTGCCATCCGTGATCCATTGTCTGGCCGTGGCTATGTATATCAGGCAATGCGTGTAACTGGTGCAGCAGATCCAACCGTATCTTTAAAAGATACATTAGAAGGTAAATTACCTCAGAGAAAGATCGTTACTGGTGCAGCAAAGGGCTATAGCTCTTATGGTAACCAGATCGGCCTTGCTACTGGTTTAGTAGATGAAGTTTATCATCCAAATTATGTTGCAAAACGTATGGAGATTGGTGCAGTTATGGGCGCTGCGCCTAGAAAGAATGTTATCCGTGAGAATTCTGACCCAGGTGATATCATTATCTTAATGGGTGGTAGAACAGGACGTGATGGATGTGGCGGTGCAACTGGATCTTCTAAAGTTCATACGACAGAATCCATTCATACATGTGGTGCAGAAGTTCAAAAAGGTAATGCGCCAACTGAACGTAAGTTACAACGCTTGTTCCGTCGTGAGGAAGTTAGTAAGTTAATTAAAAAATGTAATGACTTTGGTGCTGGCGGTGTATCCGTAGCAATTGGTGAGTTAGCGGAAGGACTTCGCATTGATCTAGATAAAGTTCCTAAGAAATATGCTGGCCTTGATGGAACTGAGTTAGCAATCTCAGAATCTCAGGAAAGAATGGCAATCGTTGTTGAGAAAAAAGATGTGGAGAAGATGTTAGCGTATGCAGCGGAAGAAAACTTAGAAGCTGTTGAAGTCGCTGTTGTAACAAAAGAACCACGTTTAGTATTAACTTGGAGAGGTAAAGTAATCGTTGATATCTCCAGAGCATTCCTTGATACGAACGGTGCTCATCAGGAAGCTACTGCCAAGGTTACCATCCCTAAGAAAGAAGACAATTACTTTAACAAAGGCGCTTCTTATTTAAGTGCAAAAGAAACTTTAGATACAAGCAAGAATTCTGTAAAAGATGAGTGGCTAAAGGTATTAGCTGATTTAAATAGCTGTTCCAAGAAGGGCTTAGTAGAGATGTTTGATAGTTCCATCGGAGCATCTACAGTAACAATGCCTTATGGTGGTAAATATCAGTTAACCCCAATTCAGACGATGATCGCAAAATTACCAGTTCTACATGGAGCTTGTGATACAGTAACAATGATGAGTTACGGCTATGATCCTTATTTATCAAGCTGGAGCCCATTCCATGGAGCTGTATATTCCGTAATTTCCTCTGTTGCTAAGATTGTTGCAGCAGGTGGTGATCATACTTCCATTCGTTTTACATTCCAGGAGTACTTTAGAAGACTTGGAACCGACCCACGCCGTTGGGGTGAGCCATTAACCGCATTACTTGGTGCTTATGATGCTCAGATGAAGTTAGGACTTCCATCCATCGGTGGTAAAGACAGTATGTCTGGTACGTTCAACGACATCGATGTACCTCCAACTTTAGTATCTTTCGCCGTAAATATCGCAAAGACTGGCGATGTTGTTACATCTGAATTAAAGAAAGCAGGCAACGTATTAGTGAAGTTCTCCATGGAAAAAGATGAGTACGATCTTCCTAATTATGATCAGTTGATGAAGTTATACAGTGAGATTACAAAGTTAGGCAGAGCACATACCTTATTCTCAACTTATGCGTTAGGAGCAAAGGGTATCAGCGAAGCTGTTTCTAAGATGGCATTTGGTAATAAGCTTGGTGTAACATTAGAAGATGATGTGACAGAAGACGAATTATTTAAGCCAGCATATGGTGATATTATCGCAGAAGTTGCAGTATGTGATCTTGAAAAGCTTACAATTCCATACAAGGTAATCGGTAAGGTTACAGCAAATGAGGAATTTAGATATAAAGATACTAGCATCTCTATGGAAGAAGCTTTGGCAACATGGACAAGACCTTTAGAGAAAGTATTCCCAACCCGCTCCAATGTTGCAGAAGAGATTTCGAAAGAGGATGTATATACTGGGGTATATGATGCAAAGAAGATTTATGTAGCTAAGAATAAAGTTGCAAAACCTAAGGTATTCATTCCTGTATTCCCGGGTACAAACTGCGAATATGATACATTACGCGCATTTGAACGTGCTGGCGCAGAAGTTAATACAGTAGTATTTAAGAACTACAGTGAATCCAGCATTAAAGATTCTGTGAATGCCTTCGAGAAAGCAATCAAGGAATCTCAGATTTTGATGTTCCCAGGCGGTTTCTCTGCAGGTGACGAACCAGACGGATCTGGTAAATTCATCGCAACTGCATTCCGTAATGTAAAGATTAGCGATGCAGTTAATGATTTATTAAAGAATAAAGATGGTTTGGTTCTTGGTATCTGTAATGGTTTCCAGGCAGTTATCAAATTAGGTTTAGTTCCTTATGGTGAGATTACAGCTCAGAAAGAGGATTCACCAACCTTAGCAATGAACAACATTGGTCGTCATATTAGCAAATCTGTTTACACGAAAGTAGTTACAAATAAATCTCCATGGCTTATGAAAGCGGATCTTGGAGGCGTTTATGCAATTCCAGCATCTCATGGGGAAGGTAGATTTGTAGCTAGCAAAGAGTGGTTAGCGAAGTTAGCTGCTAACGGTCAGATTGCAACACAGTATGTTGATCTTAATGGTAATCCTACAATGGATGAAGACTTCAATCCGAATGGTTCTTATGCTGCAATTGAAGGTATCACAAGCCCTGATGGTCGTGTTCTTGGTAAGATGGCACATTCTGAGCGTCGTGGTGATTCGGTAGCTATGAACATCTATGGCAACCAAAATCAATATATTTTTGAATCTGGTGTTTCATATTTTAAATAAATACTTGTGTTTCCAGAATATTCAAGTTAAAATAGGTATAGGTAAAATCAGCATGGTATTCTCCATGCTGATTTTTATTTAAAAAACTTATTTATAAGTAATAAATGTACAAGGGAAGTATTTAAAGTAAGTTTAGGATGAAAGATAGGGAGGTATACATATGTTTTGTGTTTATTGTGGTACTAAATTAGATGATGGATCGAAATTCTGTTGTCAATGTGGTAAAAAGCAATTTGATGACACACAGCAGGAGGAGACAGCGCAGCAACTTGTTCAGAATGACACAATTGTGATGGAAGAGTCAGCAGTGAAAGGACTTGAAGATAACGTTCACCTAGATGATGTAACGAATAACTTACCTATCAATGAGACATTAGAGAATAAACATATAGAAATATCCGAAGAAAACCAAGAAATCCAGACCGAAGAAAAATCGGAAGATACATCGAATGAAGATTCTGTAAGAGAATCGGAGGAAGTATCGGAAGAAGAGATAAAAGAAGAAATGGTGCAAGAAGTGGAAACAAAGGAATCCGTAGAAGAGGTAGAAACTGAGGCGCAGGGAGAAGTATTCGTAGAAGAGGAGCCTACAATTGAAGTGGTGGAAGAATCGGTAGAAAAGGGGCAATCCGCTGTATTCTGTGCATACTGTGGGGTTGAACTAGAAACCGATGCACTATTCTGTTATAACTGTGGGAAGGCAATTGTAAAAGTAGTTGAAGAGTCAGAAGAGACTCAAAATATAGGGCACCGGGAAGAAGTAGAGTCAGGGGCTGAAGAGCAAGAGGTAGTATCCGCAGAGGAAGCAGTTCCAACAGAAGAATCCAGCGAATTTTGTGCTTACTGTGGTATTGAATTAGAAGAAGGTGCAAAGTTCTGTTATAATTGTGGCAACAAAATCATCAGAGAAGGGGAAGTCCCAGTAGAGGAGCCAGTTCAGATTAAAGAAGAAGCGCCAGAGACTGAGGAAGCTCCAGCGGAGGAGTCCGTTCAGAATGAAGAAGAAGCATCAATGGATGAGCAAACTCAAGCTGAAGAAGTAGTCCAAGTAGAAGAGATCAATCAAAGAGATGAGACAGTTCCTTTAGAAGAAACAATCTCGGATGAAACAGTATCTGTAGAGAGGGAAAATAGCCATAGCATTCCTCTCAGCGTCCCACAGGATACTCCAAAAGATGAGAAAAAATCAAAGAAAAGTGAATCCGAGGACACACCTAAGAAGAGCAAAAAAGGTATGGTTAAAGTAATCATAGCTGCTGGAATAGGCATTGTAGTCCTTGGTGGTTTTGGAATATTTACAAAGAATACACTGGATCATCTAGGTGACAGTGCAGAAACATTTAAGGCATTTATTCAAGAAAATGGGTTAGCAAACGTTGAAGAGTATACAAAACTGATTTCAGATGCAGAAAATAAGGCAAATGGATTTATCGTATTTGGTGCAGGTGAGTTAGAGCAAAAACTAGAGGATGCGACAGAAGAATGTGAAAGCTTAGTTACAAAGTTATCTGATTTGCGTGCCAAGAGAGAAGAGTTTGAAAACCTAGGCAGTAAGCTATTAATTGATGAAGAAGGTCAGGCATCGATCGATACAGGCTTAGCAGATTTAGAACTTGCATTAAGTAATGGAGATGCAGCAAAAGCACAGGAGGCAATTGATAGCTTGACAGAAGCTAAAACACAGATTGAAACCGATAATAAAGTATATATTGAATCACTCTTAGAGGAACCAAGGAAGTATTCAAACCCTGATTTTACGGATGAAGAGAATGAAATATTACAGAATCAGATAACATTAGTTGAAGATCTCATTGAAAATGGAGATTTTGTCAAGGCAAAAGAAGAGGCATTGAGCTGTTCGGTTGTAATCTTAGAATTAGAAGCAAAGGTTGAAGAAAATAAATTAAATCAACAATTTGAAGCAGCCTCGGCAAAGCCAGAAGCAGTTACGATTATGATATCCGATAGTATT
>JAQXNU010000251.1 GCA_029098165.1 Clostridiales bacterium | reverse complement strand
ACTATAACTGCTATAAATCATTCGCTCCATCTGTGTTTTCGGCATCATAACAAAAAACTCCCTGTCATCGACTTATCATTCTGTGCCAGCTGTTTTGGTGTTCCTGTGGCAATGATCTCTCCTCCACGTTCTCCACCTTCTGGACCGAGTTCGATCAGATAATCACATTTCTTTAAAATTTCTACATTATGTTCAATCACGATCACCGAATTACCACTCGCGACTAACTGGTCTAAAAGTTTTAACAGAAGTGCTGTATCATACATACTAAGCCCGGTTGTTGGTTCATCTAAGATATATAAGATATTCGACTTATGCTGTTGTCCAAGTTCCTTGGTAAGTTTCACACGTTGAGCCTCTCCACCACTTAAGGAAGTGGATGGCTGACCAAGTGTCAAATATCCCATTCCCATCTGATCCAGAATTCTTAATGGTCGTATGATATTTTCTTCCCCTTCAAAAAAGGTAATCGCTTCTGTAATGCTCATCTCTAAGACATCCGCGATTGTTTTTCCCTTATAAGCGACTGCTAAACTTTCTTCACAGAATCGCTTCCCATAACAGGTTGGACATACTTTATCTACACTAAAATCAGAAGTCAAAAAAATACGTTCGTAGCCGCTTCCATTACATTTTGGACAAGCACCTTTTGAATGAAAGGAAAAGTGTCCAGCACTCATGCCTTCCTCCATTGCCTTTGGCTGCTTTGCGAATAACTCCCGAATCTTATCCCAGATTCCAATATAGGAAGCTGGTGTTGAATTCGCACTACGTCCAATCGGTTCCTGTGAGATTGTAACATACCCCTGAATTTTCTCCATTCCAGATAACCCGTTTGCTGAACCATATTTTTTTGCCGTAGTAAGTCGTTTTAACAGTGTATCTTCAATCAAGGAACTCTTCCCGCTTCCGGACAAACCAGCGATTCCAACCATCGCGTGTAACGGAAAATCAACACTTAAATCTTTCAGATAATGCGTGTTTGCATGCTCGAGTTGGATACAGTCCTTCAAGGAAAACACAAACTCATGAACTGAACGTTCTGGCATCGCATAATTTCCACATAAATATCGGCTTAGCAATGTATCTGCCTGACAATACCCTGGATAATCTCCCTGATAAACGACATTGCCGCCCTCAACGCCGGCCTTCGGACCAATCTCAATGATATGGTCTGCATGACGGATCATCTCTTTATCATGTTCCACTACAATAACCGTATTTCCAAGATCACGAAGCTGTTTCACTGCTTCAATCATACTAGCTTTTTCCGATGGATGGAGTCCTGCCATCGGCTCATCAAAGACATAAATCAATGAATCTAATTTTGATTCCAGATGAAGATGCAGAAATACTCGCTGAATTTCTCCACCACTTAACGTAGACATCTCACGATACAGCGATAGATGTCCAAGTCGAAATTGAATCAAACTCTTCAGCTGCTTTATCATACTCTTTATCACATTTCTGCTAAACTGGGATAATTCCTTTGCTGGAATCTCTTCCAAAAAGATGAGAAGACTTTCTAAAGTCATCTGTCCAAGTTCCCCTATCGCCTTTCCATGAAGCAAGACGCTAGAAGCAAGTTCTCCAACTCGATTGCCATGACAGTCGGAGCATATCGTCTTTGTGTAAACTTCTCCGATATCTTCTCCCTTATCACATGCATTCTTTAAGATGCGCTCTAAACAGTAACTCTGCTTGCCATTCTCATAAGTTCCGTAAACGACCTCATCCTGTATCTCCTCCGGCAGTTCCCAGAACGGAGTTTCAAAGTAGGATCCATATCTCCTTCGCAGAACATGTAAGAATCCCGAGGTCACTTTCAATTTCTCATATAATTGTATTAATGTCATCGTTTTATCAGGAACTAACTGTTCCAAATTAATCTCATAGTAAGACCCTTTTCCCTGACACTTTTCACACATGCCATCTGCCGTCGTATAAAGAAAACTGCTTGGAGATAAATGCTCTTCTTCCTCCGACTTACCATCACTGGCATACACAAGGGCTAACTGATTTAAGATTGTAGTTTTCGATCCAACCGTAGACCGAGGATTGCTCTGCCTTACTGTGTTCTGATGGACGGCTACGGTCGGCCCGATCCCTTCGATGGAATCGAAACGATCTTCCTGATCGAGACCTGACAATATGCCGATGGAACTTAAATATTGATTTTTACCTTCCTCAAATAAGATGTCGAAGGCTAAGCTTGATTTACCGGAACCACTGATTCCGGTAATAATGATTAGTTTATGTTTAGGAATTGTTAGATTGATTTTTTTTAGATTATGGATTCGCGCACCACAAATCTTAAGTTCTTCCATATGCTCACCTCAGATATCGATTTACAGCATACTAGAAATGAATGGGTTCAATCGGCACATAAATATCAACTTCACTAATATGTTCTGGATTGTCGTTCGGATTATTTATATAGGATTCAAACGGATAAGAGTTTCTCGGTACATAACCACTTCCGGTCAGCCACTCCTGATACATATAATTCCATGCATCTGCAAACTGCTCTGGACGTATACTAAAATGCCCAACGGCATACAGTCCCCCTTCGAGTGTCATCTTGCCAAGGATTCCGTCTTCGTGAATCGTTATCTCATCCGGAACCGATATGCATAGACTAGTTCGAAACTGTTCCTCATCACTGAATTCTGGATTGTCATGATAAATAGCCAACACCATGTTCTGATCCTCTATGAGAAGATTTTGTTTGTTCGCATGTTGGAACAATATTTGAATCAGATAAGGATACTCGACAGCCAATGACTCATACGTACCAGTATGTCGGACATAGGCAATCTGTTTTTCCGAAAGCTTCTCTATGGTGATTTGTCCCGTCACCGAAAACCGCTGCTCACTCCATTCTTTCTTAGCTGCTCTCTTATTGTACTCAGACAACAAAAAAGGACCAAACCAATCGGCCTGATCCTTAATCATTCATATTGCAGTTGGCGTAATATCTAGTAAGCGTTTCATAATAAGCCATCGAAATATGATTTCTTCTACGATTAGGGCAACTATGAAAATAGATAATAAGATTAACAATGGATTGATACCCTCGGAAAGTTTCTTTTTATTTATTCTTAATGCAATAAAAACTATAATAACTATTAATAGGTTAATGTAAGCTCGCAGAAAAAGAAACTAATTAGTTATGATTATTCCCATTAATCTTGTTCGTAAGATAGTATTTCTCCAGTCTTAGCATTTATTTCATAACTATATTCTCTATTATTATAATAAAACTCTACTTCATATTTTTGAATACCATCATCAAAGTCTAATTCTGTCCTTTTAAAAGTAACTTTACTACTCGTTAAACCTGCATGTGATAATGCAATTTGTTTTGCTTTATCTACAGAAATATTATCTGTACTATTCGTATTATTTGATGTATTATTAGCAGCATCATTCTGCGTATTACCTTGAGTATTGGTTGTTACATTATTATGGATATTTGTATCTTCTATCTCATGGTCATATTTTATTATCTCACCACCAATTGCACTAATCTCATAATCATATTCTTTACCCTCATAATTGAACTCTACATCATACTTTTCTATTCCATCATCTATATCATTTTTTGTTTGAGAAAATGATACTTGATCCTTCGTTAATCCTGCATGCTTTAATGCTATTTCTTTAGCTTGATCTATTGTTATTTTATTGCTTGTTTTACCATTAGTACTATCATCAGAACTGCCATTAATACTACTATTATTACCATTACTATTGTCTACCACACCTGAATCTGTGCATGCTACTAAACCAATACTAAACACTAATACAATTGTTGCTAAAATTAATTTCTTCATTTTTTCTCCATCCTTTAATTACATAATTTAAATTATTTACTCTAGATTTATCTACTTTATTTTTCCCTTCTCCTAATTAATAATACAAATTATATAACATAAGTTTTTACCTTTCATGAAATAGGGATAGAATAAAATTAAAATTTTTTAATCTTTTTATAACTACATTGCCTTATATGTTTCAAAACTCGCTATATTTGTTTTCTGTACTAACTACACTCCAAAAGAAAAAAGTGCTCCATCCTCACAAGATTAGCACCTTTTCTTAATTAAATTTATTAATTTCATCCAATAGCCCTAAAACAAAATAAATGTTTTAAGGATTAGCTTAATGTTGGCGCACTAAGCTTTTATTGTTTATATCATATCAAATTTCAATAAAAAATAAACCCAAATTATTTTTCAGCATAATTTTGAACTATAAACCTCACTTATTTATGATACGGTTCTCCGTATCAGTGTTAAGTGAGTTTTTTCCAAATTATTCACTCTCATTAGATGTTTCTGATATTTGCTTTAATATAACGTTATAATATGTTTTAATAAGGTTTCTCTCAGTATCACCTATATAACTATTATGTGCAATTAAGTTTCTACAATCTGCCATCTCGTTCAACTTAGGAATTATAAAATCTCTATTAGGAAAGTAATTTTTAAACAGTTCCCAATTACTATCTATTAAATTTCCTAAATCCTTAAAATCTAAGTAAAACAACTCATTTCCTCTAATACTCAACCATTTCTTACTTTCAGCATTTTCCCTTCTAGTATTTATAGTATTTTGTAAAGCCCTAGTAACAGTAATTCGACTAAAATAATTCTCACCATAAACTTCCTTACAAATCTTTTCTATAAATAACCTTAATGAATTTTCTACAGAATAAAGATACGTATAAGCCTCAGCCATATGATATCCCTTAATTTTTATATCTTCTGGAAGTATTTCTCTTAATATATTAGAAGCTATACTATTGGTGTTCTTTTCTAAATCAAGTATTAAATCATCCTCTACCTCAAAGTCCTTAGTTAAATCTATTGTAAAAGAAACTCCTTTGACATCATACCCTACATTAACAGGTATTAATTCACTACATACACCTTTTAAAATATCTTTAGTATTATCTGTATCTAATAGCTTTTTATTTTGAGGATTCACATAAAAATTTATATATGCAGATAAAGCATCCCATCTCCCTCCTCCACAATAATGAGAATAATTTCCTTCTGATACTTCTACACTAGCTCCTTTTAGCAGACTAGCTATATCATATTTATCTCTATTCTTTAATTCATATATTATACCTTTCATAAAACTTTCCATTGAGAATGGTATTGTATATGTAAACTCGCTCATTACTTTTCTCCCTTTCTATATACTTTTAAAAATATAATTTAATTATAAACTACATTACCATATTATTCTATATAGCGATGTTCAAATTCAACATAGTTACTCCAACATTTCTTAACCTAAAAGAAGAAGGAGTACCCTTAACTGATACTCCTTCTTCCTTACTTAGATAATCAACTAGATTATCATCAATCTTAATTTTTATTGAATCTATTTCTCTTAACTCATTAATTGTTATTTCTGATATTATCATATGTAACAATTTCTTCTGTTGCTCTCTGCTTATG
>JAQXNU010000250.1 GCA_029098165.1 Clostridiales bacterium | reverse complement strand
GAAGCGTTCGTTTCATCATAAGCGGATAAATCTGTAGTCTGGAAGCTTAATATCACTTCACAGCTTTCGCCTGGATTTAATTCTTTCGTCTTCGTAAATGCAGCTAATTCCTGATAAGGACGGTCTAACTTGCCAGCTGGTGCGGAATAGTATACCTGTACTACTTCTTTCCCGGTGTAATTTCCTATATTGGTTACCTTTGCAGTAACAACTACCTCATTTACATCGGCTTCTAATTTTACAGGCGATACCTCAAACTCCGCATATCCTAAACCAAAACCAAATGGATAAGCAACTTCTTTTCCAACCGTATCAAAATAACGATAGCCAACGTAAATGCCTTCTTTATAGTAAGTATCATTCCAATCGCCAAAGCCTTCCGTGGACGGATAATCTTGAATATCTGTCCACGTCATTGTTAATTTACCAGATGGATACGCATCTCCAATTAAAAGATCAGCCAAAACATCACCGGTTGGAGAACCTAACTGACCAAGGATCAAGATATTCTTGACTTCATGAACAGGTGCTAAATCCACCATACCGCCCACATTCAGAACTAACATAAACTTTTCATATTTCTCATTTAATGCTAGAATGTCGCGTTTTTCTGCCTCGGTTAACATAATATCGCCTGCCGTTACTTTACGATCAGCGCCTTCGCCGGAGTTTCTTGCAAGAACATAGACTGCTACGTCTCCTTCTCCCTGCAATGGAAGTTCATATTCTGGTTCTAACATAGTTTTTCCCATGGAATAGATTAGCGTTGGCATGCCAACCTGCTTTGCTTCTGCTTTTAACTGACTACAGAATTCTTTTCTCGCCTTTTCGTAAATAGCATCATATCCGTCCATCCATTCAGAAGTCGTTATCTCAAATCCTTTGTTTTTCAGTCCTTCTTCAATCGTTATGAAATGACGTACGTTTACATCTCCGGAACCCGTACCACCTTTTATTGTCTTTCTTGCACCATTTCCATAAAGAGCGATTTTTCCAACATGATCTAATGGAAAGGTTCCGTCCTTTTTCAATAACAAAGTACACTCTGCTGCCAGACTGCGTACTTTATTGATATGTTCTGTTTCATATGCCTGTACTGCTTTATCCTGAATTCTGATCATAACGTTTCTCCTTTGTCTCTGAATTGATTCTATGATTACTATACCGAATCCTCTTTCTCTTGTATGTCACTATTTTAAGATTTTTTAGCAGTATTTAACTTTTTTTATTATTTCTATGGTCAGATTCCCAAATCCACTAACGACCATCAACTGCTTCCAACCAATGTATCCTACGCTGTAACCTCTTAATCCTCATAAAACTTCTTATCTCGATGTTCTTTTCGATATTGCGCTGGCGATTGAGACATGACTTTTTTAAATACCCTCGTAAAATAACTCTGAGGAGACAAATTCATATACTCTGCGATATCAGCAATGGATTTTCCCGAATACTTTAACAGATTACAAGAAATCTTCACTTTCTCTTCCATAATAAAAAGGCTCACTGGTTTTCCAATGGACATTGAAAACAACCTTGACAGATAAACAGGATGAAGTCCAACCTCTTTTGCGAGGTCTTCTAACGTGATCTTTTCGTAAACATGCTTTGCAATATAATCTTTACACTGTTCGATATAAGGTGACTCCTTACCTTTCAACGCTTTTGCTTCTTTAATCAGAGCATCAAATTCTTTCATGCTCTCATCAAATACATGTCGCATCTCAACCGTAGTTTTCGCAACCGAAAGATTCTGCAACGTTACATCGCTAAGTGCATACGATTTTGCATCACTGACTCCAGCCTCAATCGCATACCGTGTCATTAACGTAATCCAGCAGACACACTCATATTCCACCTGTTTGATTGGAGTTTTTGCCATTTTCCCAATAAATTTTTTGGAATAGATATTCGCTTCATCCTTACGGTGAATATTTGCACCATAATCCCCATAAATGATCTGCTCTGCCTGCTTTTTTTCTTCCTCAAAAGAAAAATGAATCTGCTCTTCTTCGGAGGTATTTAAGAGGTATTCGGCTAAATCCCAATGAATTTCTTCGTTTCTATACTCACTGTCGGATTGTACTTCAACCTTACTAGAATTGTCATCTCTAAATCTACTAGTATCTTCTTGTTTCCTACAATGATTTGTTTCTACCATATCCTTCTGAAACAAGTTTTCGCTTTCATCATAGTCCTCCTGTAAAATCCCATATAGAAACGAAGTGATCTGCTCAACACTCTTTCTATGATATTGTGGAATACGTAACCCAGGATTTTCAACCATATTCTGAACGAAATAACAATCTATCTGGGAATTAGTCTTTCTATTTAAAGATACTGGCCCAACAATGACATAACATGTATCCATTGAAATAACGGAATATAGAAATTCCTGATCCTCATACAGGGAAGCTTTGGATGACGCTGTCCTATGGTTAGAACAAATTGATTGGAATAAAGACGGATTGCACGCAAGTGGGTCTTGAGTCTTTAAAAACTTCTTTGGATAGATTGCTTGGTCTCCTATGGTACGGACTCCCATCTGATATAGCTCATATATGTGGTTTATAACAAATTCCAGTTTATCCATCCATCATTCCTCACTTTTTATGTATACACATGGAAAGGAAAAGGTTAATACCATGGTTTCTATCCTCCCATCTATTATTTATAGGATTACTCTTCCAATACTCTTTCTAAAAACTCTGCTGCATCACGAATACAGTCATCACAGCTACGAAGCATCTGCCCCGTCTCAATTCCCTTTAACTCTTTGCAGGTAACCGATTGATTTCTCTTCTTAAATTCCATCATAATCGAGCGGATGTCTCCAACCGTCTTACGCTGATCTTTATTTGCCATACCAAGCACAACGCCAGCTCCCGAGATGGCGCCACAGTTACCTTCCATCGTTCCCATTCCGCCGCCGAATGCCTGAGTTGCAAGTTTCATCGTATCCTCATCAATTCCTGCATAATCACAATACGTACATGCAATTGCCTGTGCGCAATTAAATCCACAATGTTTTTTCTTTACTGCCTCTTCGATTCTTGATTCCATCCTAATTCTCCTTAATATATGTTTCTTTATGGAATGTACTATCTGATATTTCAACTTACATTCCTTCTTCATTGCATAATTTAGTGTTTCATACTACATTTCTTCTTGATTGCATGATACTACATATTTTATCACTTGTCTATTCCATGTCTGATGTAATGCTACCATAGAAATATATACTATAATTTTCCATACGTTCTTGACTTTTTTAGTTCTATATAGTACTATCTTATATAGGACTAGTAGGAGGTACCATCATGATCTCAAAAACAAATGGAGGATTTTTAATCAGCCAGATCAAGCAGAGACAGTCGAGAATCTTTGAGCGAATTCTTAGTGAACATGGGATACAGGAATTTAACGGTGCTCAAGGACGGATTCTTTTTGTACTTTGGCAATCGGACAACATCCCAATCGTTGAGCTTTCTCATAAGACCGGATTGGCAAAAACTACACTGACCAGTATGCTAGACCGTATGGAAAATGCAGGTCTGTTAAGCCGTACGACAGACCCAACTGACCGAAGACAGCTACGAATTGTGTTAACAGAGAAATCAAAACGGTTAAATCAAGAGTATTTAAACGTATCTGCCCAGATGAATGAACTGTTTTACGATGGATTTACTGATGAGGAAATTCAACAATTTGAAACATATTTAAATCGTATCCATGAGAATCTAGTTCAGCACGAGGAATCTTAAATTATGTAGATAATACAGGAAGGAGAATCGAGCAATGAAAAAACAAAGTGTTTCAGCAACCAACGATTACTGCCCACAAACTTTATTCTTATATGGTACTTATAAGGAGGATGGTTCGCCAAACTTCGGTTTATTCTGCTGGATGAGTTATGCCAATTTAGATGACCATCTTGGTGTCATGGCTTGTATTGGCGAAAAGAAACTCACGAAGGACCGCATTTTTGAAAATGAGGTATTCTCTGCAAATCTCGTAACGGAATCTATGCTACCAGTCGCTGACTATCTTGGTTGTACGAAGGGCTATTCCTCCGATAAGATGAACATCGACTTAGCAATAGAACAAGGTGAAAAACTAAACGTTCCGATCTTGTCAGATTCCCCTGTATCCTTTGAACTGAAAGTTGTTCAACGAATTCCTTATGGAGACAGCGATGTCTTCTTATGCGATATCGTGAATACGCTTATCCCAGAGGAAGCGGTAGATGCAAAAACAGATGAAGAGAAATACGAATTGATCAAAACTTATGCCCCAATCTGCACGACCAATCAGACCTACTATTCCTTCGATGGCCGTATGCTAGGAAAATGGGGTGATTTCGTAAAAAATGTACATAAAAAGGAGCTGTGAAAAAACAGCAAAAGTAGCGACGAGGAGAGATGTAGGAAATCATATTGGATTTGCCTGCCTTTCCCTTGCGACCGGACTAAGCCAAATCCCAATATGATTTCCTGCATCTCACGCTCGTCGGTTTTGCTGTTTTTTCACAGGCGGTTTTTCAGCTTTATATATTTGTTTTTCAGCTTGATGTTTGTTTTCAACTTGATGTGACATTTTTTGAGTTGATAGGGTTTCTTTGAATTCTATAAGATATCTTTTTACTTAATATAATATCTTCTAATTCTATTTGATATATTTTAACTCTTTAAGTTTATGATTTTTTTTACTGTCTGTAATAACTAAAGAAGTCTCTCATCTTTCCGACTGCGTCTTCGAGTACTTCCAGACGTGGTAGATAAACAATACGGAAATGGTCTGGCTTCTCCCAGTTAAAACCGCCTCCGTGGATGATTAAAATCTTCTTATCACGAAGTAGATCTAACGCAAACTTCTCATCATTTACGATATTAAACTTCTTCGTATCGATCTTAGGGAAAATATAGAATGCAGCTTTCGGTTTTACTGCGCTGATTCCCGGAATATCATTTAATGCCTTGTAAATGTAGTCACGCTGTTCGTAAACTCTTCCCCCAGGAACAATATAATTCGTTACACTCTGATAGCCACCAAGTGCAGTCTGAACAATGGACTGCGCAGGTACATTCGAACATAATCTCATATTTGACAACATATTCAATCCCTGCATGTAATCGTGTGCTATATTCTTATTACCACTAAGAATCATCCAGCCAATACGAAAACCAGCGATCATATGAGATTTCGACAATCCACTAAATGTAACACTGAACAAATCAGGGGCCAACGATGCGATAGAAATATGCTCTTCTCCATCCATGACAAGACGGTCATAGATTTCATCTGAGAAAATGATCAGCTGATGTTCTCTCGCAATCTGAACAATCTGTTCTAAAATCTCCTTTGGATAAAGTGCACCCGTCGGATTATTTGGATTAATGATTACGATTGCTTTCGTTTTATCAGTCACTTTCTTGCGAATATCGTCGATATCTGGATACCACTCCGACTGCTCATCACAGATATAATGAACTGCTTTACCACCTGCTAACGTAACACAAGCCGTCCACAATGGATAATCTGGAGATGGAATTAAGACTTCATCTTGATTATCAAGCAATGCCGACATACACAGATTGATTAATTCACTTACGCCATTCCCTGTATATATGTCTTCAATCGTTACATTAGGAATGTTCTTAATCTGCGCATACTGCATAATTGCCTTTCTTGCAGCAAAAAGCCCTTTCGAATTCGAGTAACCTTCGCACTCCGTCAACTGACGCTGCATATCATAAATAACTTCGTCCGGAGTTCTAAAACCAAATGGAGCAGGATTACCGATGTTCAATTTTAAAACATGAGTTCCGTTTTCCTCCATTCTAGCGGCCTCTTCAACAACTGGTCCTCTTACATCATATAGAACATTATCCAATTTTGTTGACTTCTTAAATTCACGCATTGTTGTTCTCCTTCCTTTTGTAACTTCCTCATCGATTGATTCATTTGTATCCTCTGGTTTGCTATCGCTATCCCCATAGCCATATAACCAATCGGCATCTACCTTTAACACTTTCGCTAAAAATGAACCTATTTTTTCTCTCGGTACTGCACTTCCGCTTAAATATTGGCTAATCTGGCTCTTGCTTAGTTTCACGTTCTCATTCTCTGCCGCACGAAGCAGATCAACTTGTTTCATGTTATGTTTATTTAATGCTTCTCTAAGACGTTCTGCAAAAATAGTATCGGCCATGTTTTTACCCTCCTTTACCCATTCTATGTATAAAGTTTATTAAAAGTTCATTTGTTAAATATGATAATAGCACTAATTGGCAATTAGTTCAATAGCTTTTCGCAAAAATAAACTTTTTTTATTCACCCTCTTAAAAAAAGTTTATTTTTGTTTCCAATAGTATGCAAAAGTTTATTTTTGTAATAGTTTCCAATCGTTTAGCAACTGTTTCTATCATTCTCTTTTTATACCGTTTGAATTCGTAACAACTGCACTGAACACAACATTCCCTATAGTTCAATCACCTTCGTAGCAATTTGCTCCCGGAATCTCACATCATGTTCAACAATCAACATCGTAGGATGATATTTCAGTAACAATTGTTCAATCTGCATTCTGGAAAACACATCAATATAGTTTAATGGTTCATCCCAAATGTATAGATGTGCCGAAGTAATTAAACTTGCTGCAAGCAACACTTTCTTTTTCTGTCCTTCTGAAAAATCTTCGATGTTCTTCGCAAATTGCACACGTTCCATGTCCAACTGACGCAGAAGGGAACAAAATAAACTTTCATCCAGATGATTTTCATAACAATATTCTTTAATCGAGCCATGCAAAAAAGAAGTATCCTGATTAATATAAGAAATCGTTATTCCCGATGCCACCTGTAGTATCCCCGTCTCGTTCAGATTTAGTTCGGATAAAGAAGCTCTCGGATTTTCTATCTTCTTTAGAATTGCTTTGATCAGACTCGATTTACCACAGCCATTCTCTCCACTGATAAATAGCCTTTCTCCCTGTTCAATATCAAATGACAGATTTTCAAACAATGCTTTATCACTATCCTTATATTGAAGACCATATTGACTAATTCGAACAAGTTTTTTCTTAAAATGTTCCTTGGGCATGATCTTTAAATCAACTGGATTCTCAATATCCTGTAATAACCCTTCTTTTTCTTGGATTTCTTTCTCAATTCGATTTTCCATCTGTTTTACCCGACTTTGCATCTTTTTCGTCTTCGCTGCAATATAGGATCTCGTGGAAAGACAACGATCATGCTCTTTGATGGGGTCAAATCCAATCTTAGTCCCTTCACTTTTATCCGCCCAAGTTTTAACTCGTCTTGAAGCATCGTTTAATTTTGAAATTTCTTTCAGATGCTTTTCATTTTCACTCTTGTTAAATGCGTCTTTTTTCTGCTTATTCTCCCACCAGCACGAAAAGTTGCCTGCCTGAACTTCAATGGTTGCTCGATTTATAACCAAGACATGATCCACACATGCATCCAAAAGATCACGGTCATGGGAAACTAGGATAAACCCTTTTTTCGACGCCAGATATCGTTTAACGATATCTCTTGAATTTCGGTCCAAATGATTCGTTGGTTCATCAATGAGAAGAAATTCATTCTCTCCTGAGAACAACAACGCAAGCATAACCTTCGTTTGCTCCCCAAAACTCAAGGTATGAAATGGTCGATATAAAATCTCCGCATCACTTCCTAACTTATCTAGTTCGCAGATTACTTTCCACTGTTCACAACCTGGCTTTAGTTCTTCCATAAATTCTACCGCTGGCTGACCGAAATATTCCTCCTTTACGCGATAAGGAAAATAATCAAATACTGTACTGGTACTAATACTACCAAGATATTCATACTTTCCAAGCAATAAGTTTAAGAATGTCGTTTTCCCTTTCCCATTTCTACCAATCAACCCAAGTTTCCAATCGGTATCAACCGTAAATGATACATGTTCAAATATATTTTCAAAACTACCTTCATAATAAAAAGTGAGATCCTTAACATTGATTTGTGCCATACACATTCCTCCTGTCTTGTCACCAAAAGAAGTCTCGTTATGTTCGCAAAATAGTTATATTCTCACTTGATTCATGCTTTCTTATCATCAAAGATCATTTATCCTTGAGATTGCAAGCTTGTTATTTGATTGCACGAAAAAAAGAGGTTATATGAGAACATAAACCACTTTTGGTAACATAAAAATTTGTTCTTCTGTCTCTACAGAACAATACTGTTAACGAATAGATACACAAACAAAGCACATTTAATTTTCTGTGCCAGCAACATTCTGTATCCTTAACAATTTTTATGCATTCAAAAGTAGACTATCTTCTCATTTTTTCACCTCTTTCACAATTCGTATAACTTATTTTATCCACAATATGGTAATTTGTCAAGCAGTTAAAATGTCAGCTAATTCGCTAACTCACAAGTTTCATCTCTTTGTAAACCTCCAAAAACTCTTATAAACACATTCTTAAAATCTTCTCAACGTCTTCTTCGTTCAATGGTACAAATCCATAAGCAAGATAGCCAAGCTTTACAGCCTTCTTCGCCATAACCTTGAAGTGAGTATCGTCAATACCGATTTCTGATAGTGTACTCTTTAATCCTAGCTTTGTAAATAAGAATTCTTTTACTTTCTCAATACTCTGCTTTGCGACCTCCATCTGAGGTAAGGATGCATCGATTCCGAAGACATTAACGCCAAACTGATAAAATCTCGATACTGTCTTCTCACTTAATGTGTATTCCATCCACCTAGGTGCAACAATCGCAAGACCTAAGCCATGTGTGATATCGTAAAACGCAGATAATTCGTGTTCGATTGGATGACAAGACCAGGCATGTTGCTTTCCGCCATCGATAAATCCATTGATTGCCCAAGAAGAAGTCCATAATAGGTTTGCTCTTGCTTCATAATTTTCTGGATCTTCCATGGCAATCGGCGCATATCTAATTACAGTTTTCATCAGACCTTCCATAACAGTGTCTAACATATAAAGGTCATTTTCCATTGTAAAATAAACTTCCATAATATGATTTAAGATATCGGAAGAACCGCAGGCAGTCTGATACTTGCTAACACTATAAGTTAATGTTGGATCCAAAAAAGCAACCTTAGGGCGCATG
>JAQXNU010000249.1 GCA_029098165.1 Clostridiales bacterium | reverse complement strand
TAATAGTTGGTACATCTTTTCAAAGTTATTATTTGCTGCTATCATTAAGTCTTCTTTCGTTCTTGGTCGCGCCATCGTTACATTCTCCTTTTGGAATTTTTCCTCATTATAGCACAGCTAATATGACATATGCATGTCATATTAAAAAGGCAATGATACTACAAATCTTGTGTCTCAAAACGATATTTTGATATCTTATAAGCACGATAGGTTAAGAATATATAGGTTACAATTCCAATTGCCAATGCGATTAATTTATAAGTCAGATAATTAGGGTCCTTGGTATCCAGATAATCTCGGGCAAATGGGATTGCATGTGTTGCTACTACTTCTAAAAGCACTAGAACAAAAATGACAATGCTAGATTCAACAAAGCAGAACCCAACTTTGTTGACATTCTTATAATAGGATTTAAAATATACAAAATTGAAACAACCATAAATAATAAAGCCTACGGCGAAAAAGGTAATGTTAGCATCCATACCTGCCTGATTTCCAGTTTTATTGAGGCTTTGACTGAGAATTGCTAATGGAACAGTGACCACCAGTTGAATCATTTCCAACACGACTGCAAATCCAATTCTAGCTTTCACGATATCTTTCTTTGCTACAGGGAGTGTCAAGGAATAAACCACATCATTATTCTCTCGTCCTAGCAAACAAGTAAAAAAGATGCCCATAGATACATAAAAAAAGATAACCGAATATGGATAGTTTGGAATCATCACCATAGATGAGAGTAAGATCATAAGTGGTGCAATCGGATGCATTGCTAATCGAAATTCTTTCTTCAGTAATTTGATCATAATTCTTCCTCCTTCTCAAAATGAACCATAATGGATTCTAGATCTGCATTCTCTACTGGCATTCCAAGGCGAGTAACATCTGAAGTTTTCACTAACGCTGACAAACCATCTTTCGTACGCTTTTCTCCGATCAGAAGAGCTTCCTTTTCTGATGAAATCTGTTCTTTTTGATATGTAACGACTTTGTATTCTTCCACAAAATCTTTCATCTTTTTCTCTGCGATAACCTGACCATTCTTGAGATAGATAATATTATCTGCACATTTGTCGAGATCGGAAGTAATATGTGTCGAGAATAAAATGGATTTACCTTCGTCACATAAATCCATAAAAATATCTAAAAGTTCATCACGGGATACTGAATCCAAACCACTCGTTGGCTCATCTAAGATCAATAGTTCTGCATTATGAGACAACGCTAGCACAATTGCATATTTTACTTTCATCCCAGCCGATAATTGGGATGGTGTCTTATTCTCATCTAGTTGAAATAACTCCATATATCGTAAATAGGCTTTGTGATCCCAGTCCTGATAAAATGATTTTGTTACTTTCGTGATTGTTTTCAACTTTTTCTTTGTATAATAACTAACTCCATTGGAGACAAATCCAACTTTTTGTTTAATTCCAAGTTCATCCGTTACGATATCTTGTCCAAAGAATGTAATCTCTCCAGCGTCCGGATGAATAAAATGAAAGAGAGAATTTAATGTTGTCGATTTGCCCGCTCCATTTCTTCCAATGAATCCTGTGATTTTCCCTTTTTCAATTGCAAAAGATACACTCTTTAATTCAAAGGAAGGATATTTTTTGCAAAGATTCCGTACTTTTAATACTTCCATAGGTTTCTTCCTTTCTGATCATTTGCTATGATCATTCTTCTGATGAATCATTGTCACTATTTTCTTGTTCAAATATCATTTCCGCCATCTTAGTAAACATATTACGCGGTGGAATCGCAATCCCCTTTTTCACATCTCCTAATACTAACAACGTATCGCCTGGTTTAATATCAAAGACCTCTCTCGCTTCTTTTGGTATGACAAACTGCCCTTTTTCACCAACTTTAACTGTCCATGCATACTTGCCCTTTGGTATCTTCTCCATACGATTACCTCCTCACTATCTCAAAGTATGATAAGTATGATTTTTCCTACTTATAACACTTATTATACTCTATTAATTTCCAATGTCTATTGACAAATGTCACTTTTTCCAGAAATGCTGTGAAAAAAGCAAAAAGAGAAACGCAAAGAGAGGCGGAGGATCATATTAGAATTTGGCTGCCTTTCCCTTTCGGCCGGACG
>JAQXNU010000248.1 GCA_029098165.1 Clostridiales bacterium | reverse complement strand
ATAGCCAAGCTAGGATATACGTCCATGCTTGACTATTATCTAGTAGTCTATGAAAACTAAGGAACCGCCTTGGTACCGATCGGTATGCCAGGTGGTGGGAGAGGTCGGCTAATCAATTAATGGTTAGCCTCCTACTCGATTATTGGAATTATGTATGAGGATAATACCTAAGTAAGAGACAATTAAACAAATTTTATTGAGAGAACGAAAAAGTGGAGTATGGCCTATAAAAAGTACACTTGAATTAACGGCCTATTGAGTAAGAAGGAAAGAGATGTGATAGAAAATAACATCGAAGTTGATGAAGATATGATGAAGGTTAAATCGTCACAGAATGCACCATTGACACCAAATCAAACAAAAGGATTTCCTGACTTGGAGATTGGTGGTGGAACTGTAGTAGGAAAAGGAAAAGGTGTATTTACAGGTGGATATACAATTCCTGCTGGGACAAAAGTAGAAATAGTCAGACTTGCATACGAACAATATATTATAGATAACGAGGTTTTTGCTAAGTCCAAAATTAAAGAATATGTTAGTATATATTATATTGAACGAGTCGAATAAAGCATTATGTTTAGCGGAGGATGAGATAAAGAAAGGAAGGAGAGGAGAAAAAGAAAGGGACAAATATGGATGTGTACATATTAGTTCCGAAACATAAATATGTATTTGCGATTACGTTGGCAGAACAAGTAGCCACCCATTTACAAGAAGACAATGTTAATAGTGATGTAATAGGTATAAAGAGAAGTAAAATATTATTTTTATAGGATAGTCATAAGGATTATCCTTTTTTGTGTTAAAATGAAGGCTAACTCGGAATATGTTCCTTGTAAAAAAGGAAACATTCCATATTTTTTAGTACAAATTGAAAAAATCAACTTGCAGAATTTTTGGAATGAAGTAAAATGATAAACAGGGTTGAAGTTAAGATTGGCAAACAAAGTATTATTAGTGATGATTTAATTTGTTTCCTATGATAACTTTTGAATGAGACTAATCGGAATACTGATTCATATCAAGAAAGGCAGTTATGGCTTATCTTGTATCGCTATAGATAGAAAAGGAGAACGAAAGATGGCACAATTGACGCCGATGATGCAACACTATATGGATACGAAGAAGCAATATCCTGATTGCATCTTATTTTATCGTTTGGGAGATTTTTATGAAATGTTCTTTGACGATGCACAGACTGCATCCAAAGAATTGGAGATTACACTGACAGGAAAAAATTGCGGTTTGGAAGAGAGAGCACCAATGTGCGGGATTCCTTTTCATGCGGTGGATGGTTATTTGACAAAATTGGTTAACCGCGGCTATAAAGTTGCAATTTGTGAGCAGGTCGAGGATCCAAAACTAGCCAAAGGAATGGTGAAGCGAGAGGTTGTTCGAATTGTAACACCTGGTACTAACTTAAATACACAGTCTTTAGACGAGACAAAAAATAATTATCTGATGGGTGTTATCTGGAATGACGGAACCTGTGGTATTTCGACGGTTGATATCACAACTGGAGATTATTATGTTACGGAAGTGGATTCCGAACGTAAACTATTAGATGAAATCAATAAGTTCTCTCCATCTGAAATCGTATGCAATCCTGCATTGTCGATTTCTGGATTAGATACCGAAGATTTAAAAGAACGTTATCAAATTGCATTTACACCGCTCGAAGACTGGTATTACGATACCGCAATGTGTGAAAAAGCAATCAAAGAGCATTTTCATGTCGGAGCTTTAGATGGTCTTGGATTAAGGGATTATTCCATCGGGGTAAATGCAGCTGGTGCCGTGTTACAGTATTTATATCAGACACAGAAGAACTCCCTCGAGCATTTAACACATATTACACCATATACAACGAATAAATATATGTTAATTGACAGCTCTTCCCGTCGAAATCTAGAATTAACGGAGACGCTTCGTGAAAAACAAAAACGAGGGTCTCTTCTTTGGGTTTTAGACAAAACAAAGACAGCCATGGGTGCACGTTTATTACGTACTTATGTGGAACAACCATTGATCGACATTAAGCAGATTAATGCACGACTCAATTCGATTGCCGAATTAAATGAGAATGTGATTACCAGAGAAGAAATGAGAGAGTATCTGAACTCGATTTACGATTTGGAACGATTAATGGGTAAAATCAGTTACCAAAGCGCAAATCCAAGAGATTTGATCGCATTTTCTTCTTCCTTGGCGATGTTGCCTCCGATTAAGTACTTGATGGAAGGATTAAAGTCGGAAGTAATGACAGATGTGTTTGGTGAATTGGATGCGCTTGAGGATTTACACGAATTAATTGACAAATCCATTGCAGAAGAGCCACCAATCAGCGTAAAAGAAGGCGGGATCATCAAAGAAGGTTTTAATGAAGAAGTCGATACATTACGTAAAGCAAAGACTGATGGTAAGGTTTGGTTAGCAGAGTTAGAGACAAGAGAAAAAGAGGCGACCGGAATCAAAAACTTAAAGATTAAGTTTAACCGTGTCTTTGGATACTACTTTGAAGTTACCAATTCCTATAAGGATTTAGTTCCAGCAGACTGGATTCGTAAGCAGACATTAGCAAATGCAGAACGTTACACGACTCCAGAATTAAAAGAGTTAGAGGATAAAATCTTAAATGCAGAAGATCATTTATTCTCTTTAGAATATAACATCTTTGCGGAAGTCAGAGATACAATCGCAAAAGAAGTCGTAAGAATCCAAAAAACAGCGAAAGCGATTGCAAAATTAGATGCGATTGCATCGATGGCATATGTTGCAGAACGTCAGAATTTTGTTCGTCCAACGATCAATGATTCCGGTGTGATCGACATTAAGAATGGTCGACACCCAGTCGTAGAGCAGATGATTCCAAATGATATGTTCGTTGCCAACGACACCTATTTAAATAATACAAATCATCGTGTATCCATTATCACTGGTCCCAATATGGCTGGTAAATCTACGTATATGAGACAAACTGCTTTAATCGTTTTAATGGCTCAGATTGGTTCCTTTGTTCCGGCGGATAGTGCAGATATTGGTGTTGTGGATCGAATCTTTACGCGTGTTGGTGCGTCTGATGACTTGGCAAGTGGACAGAGTACTTTCATGGTGGAAATGACCGAAGTTGCCAATATTCTTCGTAATGCAACAAAAAATAGTTTATTGATTCTCGATGAAATCGGTCGTGGTACAAGTACGTTCGATGGTTTAAGTATCGCTTGGGCGGTAATTGAGCATATTAGTAATTTAAAGATTTTAGGTGCTAAGACATTATTTGCAACCCATTATCACGAACTTACGGAATTGGAAGGCAAGATTGATGGTGTCAACAATTACTGTATTGCCGTAAAAGAACAAGGAGAAGACATTGTATTTCTTCGTAAGATCATCAAAGGCGGTGCGGATAAAAGTTACGGTATTCAGGTTGCCAAACTTGCCGGAGTTCCAGAACCAGTTCTAGCTCGTGCTCGTGAAATCGTAGATGAGTTGTCCGATAAAGATATCACCGAAAAGGTTCGTAATATGGAAGTGGTTTCAACTCCTCATGCATCTCATAAGAAAGTAAAAGAGCAAGAAGAGAAGGAAGAGTTCGATCAGTTATCTTTATTCACTTCTAATCCTAAGGATGAGGTTATTGAGGAATTAAAGAAACTTGATGTTTCTCGAATGACTCCGATGGATGCGATGAACCAGTTGTATATGTTACAGCAGAAACTCATGAAGTAACATTCACAACGATAAGAGAAAGGAAGTGGAATATGTCAAAGATAAATGTATTGGATCAGAATACGATTAACCAGATTGCAGCAGGTGAAGTTGTGGAGCGTCCGGCATCTGTCGTAAAAGAATTGATTGAAAACTCAATTGATGCGAATGCTACGGCGGTCACTTGTGAAATCAAGGAAGGCGGAATCAGCTTTATTCGTATTACTGACAACGGTGGTGGAATTGACAAAGAAGATATTCCAGTTGCCTTTTTACGACATGCCACAAGTAAGATTAAATCGGTCGAAGATTTGATGACCGTTGGAAGTTTAGGGTTTCGTGGAGAAGCATTATCTAGTATTTCTTCGGTAGCACAGGTTGAACTTGTAACAAAGACGAGATCCTCCTTTATTGGAGCTCGTTATGTAATCGAAGGTGGAGAAGAACAGGGATTGTCCGAGATTGGTTGCCCGGATGGAACAACCTTCATTATTCGGAATCTGTTCTTTAATACACCAGCACGTCGTAAATTCTTAAAATCCGCGACTACTGAAGCTGGTTATATCAGTGATCTGATGGAACGACTTGCAATTTCCCATCCTGAGATTTCGTTTAAATTTATAAATAATAATAAGACGATTCTTCATACGTTTGGAAATCGTCAGTTGAAAGATATCATTTACCATGTGTATGGACGAAGTGTTGCAGCGGAACTCGTTGAAATTCAAAAAGATACGGGTAGGATCTCGTTAGAAGGCTATGTTGGAAAACCAATTATATCTCGTGGTAACCGCAATTTTGAAAATTACTTTATCAACGGTCGCTATATTAAGAGCGGTATCATCAGCAAAGCAATTGAAGAAGCCTATCGACCTTATACGATGCAGCATAAATACCCGTTTACGGCGTTACACTTTCATGTCCCATCGGATCTGATTGATGTGAATGTGCATCCGACAAAGATGGAGATTCGATTTACGAATGCGGATGAAGTGTATCAGATGACATATCAAAGCTTAAAAGAAGCGTTGTATCAGGCGAATATGATTCCAGATGTCGTGCTGAGCGAACAGGAGAAGGAAACACGTAAAGTGCAAAACTCGATTCCAGAACCGTTTGAAACGAAACGTCTGGCTCCTAGTATGAAACCATTAGCAGGCGTTGCAGAAGTGGGACGTCCAGCGTCTAGTTATGGAAATTCTAGTTCAAGTGGAAAGACAAGCTCGCCAATCTCGGGAGCAAGCTCGATTGTACCGCGCTCGGGTGGTCAGAAGATAAGTCATTCTGGACAGGGCGTTCGTGTCCCTTCGTATGCGATTGGAAAACCATCGTTTCTTGAAGGTGCAGTGCCTACGTTAACGAAGGAAGAAAGTGAATTATTTACGAAGGAAACCGAACTTGGAAAACTTCGTGAAGTCATCGAACATGTCCATGAAGCAGAGATTTATAAAAAGAATGGCAATACAGATGAAACAGAAAATCGCAAAACAACAGAAGCGTGTGTGGCACGAAATGATCTGGATCATGCGAAGGAAAGCGTAACACGGGAAAATCAAGAGAAAGCGGTAGAGAGTGTTACAACAGAAACTAAAAATAAAGTTGTAGATGAGATTACAGATATTCAGCAGGAATCCTTTATCAGTGAAGAAGAAAAGAAAAAGAATTTCCAAATCATCGGACAGCTATTTAAGACGTATTGGATGGTCGAATGTGACCAACAATTATATATCATCGATCAGCATGCAGCGCATGAAAAGATCCTCTATGAAGCAACGATGAAGCGTTTAATGGCAAAAGAGCAGTGCACCGCGCAGATGGTTAGTCCACCATTGATCGTAACACTGAGCTTAAAGGAAGAAGCCGTTCTTGCAGAGCATAAAGAAACATTGGAGATGCTTGGATTTGAGATTGAACCGTTCGGTGGGAAAGAATATGCCGTAAGTTCAGTGCCAGCTGATATGTACGGACTGTCTGGAGAGTCATTATTTATTGAATTTCTAGATGAACTTGTACAGGACGTACCAAGGGGAACGCCGGATGTCATCTTAGAAAAGATTGCATCCATGTCTTGTAAAGCGGCGGTCAAAGGAAATCAACGGCTTTCTGAAGCGGAAGCGAGAACACTAATTGAGCAATTGTTAACGCTAGAGAATCCGTTCCATTGTCCTCATGGAAGACCGATCATTGTTTCCATGACAAAGTATGAATTGGAGAAGAAATTTAAACGAATCGTCTAAAGACAGATTCTATGGAAGAAGAATGGAAAATCACCGACAAAACGTCAGTGTTGAAAGCTAACAGAAGATAAAAAACCAAACAAAAAAAGTAAATGGAGTAACTTTATGAGACCATTAGTAATCCTTACCGGACCAACTGCGGTCGGTAAAACAAAACTGTCCATTGAGCTTGCCAAAGCAATCAATGCGGAAATCATTTCTGCCGATTCTATGCAGGTATATAAATATATGGATATCGGAACTGCCAAGATCCGACCGGAAGAGATGGAAGGCGTAAAGCATTATCTTGTGGATGAATTTGAACCGGATGATGATTTTAACGTTGTAAAGTTTCAAGAGTATACCAAACGATATATGGAGGATATTTATTCCCGTGGGAAGATTCCATTAATCGTTGGTGGTACTGGATTTTATATTCAGGCTATTATCAAAGATGTCGATTTTACTGAGAATGATGCGGATATGACGTATCGTCATGAATTAGAAGCACTAGCAAAAGAAAAAGGTGCAACATATCTGCATAATATGTTAAAAGAAGTCGATGAAGCTTCGGCAATCGCAATCCATGAAAATAATGTGAAGAAAGTCATTCGTGCGTTGGAATTTTATCAACAAACCGGAACAAAGATTTCAGAGCACAATTTAGAACAGAGCGAACGAACCTCACCATATGATTTTACTTACTTTGTCTTAAATGATGACCGAGAAAAGCTTTACGAACGTATCGATCTTCGTATCGATGAGATGTTAGAAGAAGGTCTGATTGAGGAAGTTAAGCATTTAAGAGAAATGGGATATTCCAGAGACCTTGTAAGTATGCAAGGGTTAGGTTATAAAGAAATCTTAGCTTACCTTGAAGGGGAGTGTACCTTAGAGGAAGCAGTTTATATTTTAAAACGAGATACCAGACATTTTGCAAAACGTCAGTTGACGTGGTTTCGTCGAGAGAAGAATGTCACTTGGGTAGATAAACAGAAGTACAACTATAATACAGAACAGATTTTGGAGTTTATGTTAGAAAAACTTGCTCCGAGCATAGGAAAGGAACTTACCAATGAAAGAACTATATAATCAAATGAATTTAACAGATCCAGTAATCAATTACTGTACAAAAATTACAGACAGCTTACAGGAAAGATTCAAACAGATCGATGAGATTGCTGAGTACAATCAGTTAAAAGTATTAAAAGCAATGCAGAAATTCAAAGTATCTGAAGCACATTTCGCTGCAACGACAGGTTATGGTTATAATGACCTTGGACGTGATACCTTGGAAGATGTGTACGCAGAAGTATTCCAGGCAGAAGCAGCTTTGGTTCGACCACAGCTGATCTCTGGTACGCATGCATTAACGATTGCATTATCCGGAAATCTTCGTCCAGGCGATGAAATTCTTTCTCCAGTTGGTAAGCCTTATGATACGTTAGAAGGTGTCATTGGAATCACACCATCAAAAGGATCTCTTGCAGAGTATGGAATTACTTATAAGCAAGTTGATTTATTAGAAGGTGGAAAGTTCGATTATGAGGGAATCAAAGCAGCAATCAACGAACGTACAAAATTAGTTACGATTCAGCGTTCCAAAGGTTATCAGACAAGACCAACCTTATCTGTTGAGCAGATTGGCGAATTGATTGCATTTGTAAAGAGTATCAAACCAGAAGTGATTTGTATGGTGGATAACTGTTATGGCGAATTTATCGAAAAAATCGAACCGACTCAAGTAGGCGCTGATATGTGCGTAGGCTCCTTGATCAAAAATCCAGGTGGCGGTTTAGCTCCAATCGGCGGTTATATTGTCGGAAAAGAAGAGTATGTAGAGAATGCGGCTTATCGTTTAACAGCTCCTGGTTTAGGGAAAGAGGTTGGTGCAACCCTTGGTATCAACGGTTCTTTATATCAAGGATTTTTCTTGGCTCCAACCGTAACTGCAGGTGCATTAAAAGGTGCCATCTTTGCAGCAAATGTTTATGAGAAGTTAGGATTTGAATGTGTTCCAAATGCAACAGAACCTCGTTACGATATTATTCAGGCAGTAACTTTACGTAGCCCTGAAGCAATTATTGCATTCTGTGAAGGGATTCAGGCGGCAGCTCCGGTTGACAGTCATGTAACTCCTGAACCATGGGCAATGCCAGGATATACAGAAGAAGTAATCATGGCCGCTGGTGCATTTGTGTCGGGATCCTCTATCGAATTATCGGCAGATGCTCCAATCCGACCACCTTATGCCGTTTATTTCCAGGGTGGCCTGACATGGTACCATGCAAAATACGGCATCATGATGTCTTTACAGAAATTAGTCGACAAAAAACTTGTCACGATTGAAGAGTAGTTGTTCTATCTTGTGATACTATGAATTGGTAAACACAATTTATAGTATACAAATAGCCAAAACTGTGATATTATAAAAGGTGATTTAGTAGGCTTTACCGTAACGAATCGTCCTTTCCTGGAGAGAGGTTAGGAGAATTAGTTGAAATGATTGAAAATTGTAATAATCATTCTTTGACAATGAAAGAGTTACCGGTATCTGAACAACCTTATGAAAAATGTGAACTGTATGGAGCGAAAGCTCTATCCGATGCAGAACTGATCGCAGTGATTCTTCGAAGCGGGACCACGAATGTTCGGTCTACCGATATCGCAATTCACATTTTAAACTACAGTAAGTCTAAATCCGGCTTATGTGGGTTACAACATATGTCACAAAAAGAATTAATGAGTATTCCTGGAATCGGAAGGGTGAAGGCAATTCAGTTATTGAGTGTCGTTGAGTTATGTTCACGAATGGTGAAAGCAAACTTAAAAGACTCCATCTGTCTGACGAAACCCGAAACCGTTGCCGGGTATTTTATGCAAGAGATGAGGCTTTTAAAAGTGGAAGAAGTGCGGGGGCTTTTCTTTGACACGAAAAGCAGACTCTTGGGTGAGAAGACATTGTCGACTGGAACAGTGAATGCTTCCGTCATGTCTCCTAGAGAGATCTATCTTGCAGCTTTACAATTTGAAGCAGTTCATATCATATTATTGCATAATCACCCGAGTGGTGATCCAACACCAAGCAAGGAAGACATTATGGTCACAAAACGAATGCTAGAAGCAGGAAAATTTATTGGCATTACGCTGTTAGATCACATTATTATTGGTGACAATCGATATATAAGCTTAAAAGAACAGGGAGTAATCTAAACAAATGAATTCCCAATACGAGCTAATTTATGAACTGAAGGGAGAAAGACTATGGCTTCAAAGTTATATGGTATTGATTTTGGTACAAGTACCATTAAGATATACAAAAAAAACGAAGGAGTAATCCTTGATGCCAAAAATATCATAGCAATCGCGGACAACAACCGTGTCATTGCAATTGGGGATGAAGCGTTCGACATGTATGGAAAGGCACCAAGCAATATCGAAGTAGACTACCCAGTAAGAAACGGTGTAATCGCAAACATCGCTCATATGCAAGCGTTACTAAACTACGCATTTGAAAAATTAAGTAAAAAACATGGAAAATTTACTGGAGCAGAGTTCTTAGTAGCTGCACCAACCGATATTACGGAAGTGGAAAAACGAGCGTTCTTTGATCTTGTAACAACATCCAATGCAAAATCAAAGAAAGTCCGTATCGTAGAAAAACCAATCGCAGATGCATTAGGCGCAGGCCTTAATGTTATGAACGCAAGAGGTGTGATGGTTGTCGATATCGGAGCAGATACAACAGAAGTGTCGATCATGTCACTTGGTGGTATCGTATTAAGCAAACTGATCCCAATCGGTGGAAACAAATTAGATGAATCCATTATCCTAAATGTGAAGAAGAGATATAATCTATACATTGGGCATAAGACAGCGGAAACGATCAAGAAGGAACTGGCTTGTGCACTTCCAGGAGAAGAGCAGACAATCAAAGTCTTTGGACGTGATGTTGTGACAGGTCTTCCGATTGAGAAAGAAATTAGTTCAACTTTTGTTTATGAGACAATCTCCGAGCATTTATCTGCAATCATTGATGCAATCCGCATCATCTTAGAACGTACACCACCAGAAATCTCATCTGATATTATTGATCTTGGTATCTATGTCACAGGTGGTTCTGCGAACATTAAGTATTTAGATCAGTTAATGTCACATGACACTGACCTTAAGGTAAATATTTGTGATGATCCAGCAAATACCGTAGTCAATGGGTTAGGCAAGATAATCGAAGACAGTAAATTAAGCTCCTTGGCGCTTACACTAAAACAAACCTATTATGGAGGTTGATAAGTAAACATGAGAAGGAGAACACCGAAGATATCCATTCGGCCAAAACATGTGCTTACTGGTTGTGTCACAGTTTGTTTACTGTTGATTTTGGTTTCCTTTCGTTATGGAGGCATTTTAAATCCTATCAAAACAGCGGTAGGTAATTTTATTACCCCAATGCAAAAAGGAATCAATACGGTTGGCATGTTTATCTCCGACCGGTTGGATACCCTAGCAAATATGCGAGATTTGCTAGATGAAAATGAAGAACTTAAGGATAAGATCGAAGCACTAACATTAGAAAATTCTATCTTAATTCAGGACCGATATGAACTTGATGGTCTCCGTGAATTATTTCAAGTAGATAAAAAATATGCAGATTATCCTAAAGTAGCTGCAAGAGTTATCTCCAAAGATACAAGTAATTACTATAGTATTTTTACGATTGACAAAGGTTATGATGACGGCATTCGAATTGACCAGAATGTACTTGCTGGTAACGGATTAGTTGGAATTGTAACGGAAGTAGGTAAAAACTACGCGAAAGTACGTTCCATCATTGATGATTCAAGTTATGTCAGCGGAATGTTTTTAAAGACTTCTGATACCTGTGATGTCAAAGGAGATCTTCAGTTATTAGATAGTGGTATGATTCGTGTCGAATCCATTCCACTAAATGCGGATGTGGAAGATGGCTATGAAGTCGTGACTTCCCATATCAGTAACAAATATCTTCAAGGAATCTTAATCGGATATGTATCTGATATTAAGGTGGATTCAAGTAACTTAGCAAAAGTTGCTTATCTTCGTCCGGCAGTTGATTTTCAACGTCTTGAAGAAGTATTAATTATAACGAAATTAAAAGAAAAATTAGAAAGTCTGGATGAGGATACCCAGACGAAGTAGAGGTTACTTATGATTCGAATAATTGTTACATTTATTGAAATAATCATATGCTTTCTTTTGCAGAGTGCTGTATTTCCTCATTTTGCACTGGCTAATGTCGTACCAGACATTATGATCATTCTGATCGTCGCTAACGCTTACAGTAGGGGGATTTTTTCCGGTATGTTTACTGGATTGTTCTGTGGACTGTTAGTCGATTGTATGTATGGCAGTGTGATCGGACTTTATGGAATACTCTATATGGTAATCGGATATCTGAATGGATATAGCACAAAGATTTACGATCGTGAAGATGTTACCATTCCAATGGTACTATTAGCGGTAAGTGAATTCTTATATTGTTTCTTCTATTATGTATTCGAATTCTTAATGCGCGGAAGATTAAACATCGGATACTATATGTTCCGCATTGGTCTTCCAAGCGTGATCTATACGGTATTGGTGGGAATTATACTATATAAATTGTTTAACTTTATTAATATTAAGTTAGCAAGACTCAGCAATAAGGAGGAAGCTTAAGTGTTAGATGATTTAATTGATAAGTTGAAAGGCTTATTCGCTTCACGATTAATTCCCCTATCCCTGATCTTTATCATAATGTTTGGAATACTGATCAATCGAGTATTTGAAATGCAAATTGTGGGGAATAAAGATACCGGTACCGTTGAGGAGTACCTTAATGTAGTAGAACGACCGATCAAAAGTACAAGAGGCGAGATCAAAGACCGTAATGGTAATGTATTAGCATATAACGTATCGAGTTACTCAGTAGTTATGTGTGATTCTGCAGCATTAACAACAAATGCTGAAAAGAATGCAATGATCGATAAACTTGTCAAATTGTTAGAGAGTTATGGTTATCCGCTGGAACTTAACTTCGGTATCGAACTTGATCCGGAAGGAAAACTTGTATTTAATGTGGAAGATAACGCATTAAAACGTTTCTTAAAAGAAGCGTATTGTAAATCCAATGTCAATCAGCTGACAACAGAACAGTTGAATTCCACACCACAACAGGTATTTGATTTCCTTCGTTATGGAGATAAAGAAAATGGTAAGATGTTTCAAATCTCAGATGAGTATACGACAGAAGAAGCGTTAAAGATCATGATGGTTCGTTTTACTTTATTTAATACGACACCAAAATATACTCAGTTTACCATCGCTTCGAATGTCAATGACGAAACAGTTGCTGCTGTCAAAGAGAACCTTGCAGATTTGCCTGGAGTTGAAGTAAAACTAGAAACATCCCGTGTATATAACGATAGTAAGTATTTTGCACATATTCTTGGTTATACCGGTTTGATCAATTCCAAAGAACTGGATACGTTAAATGAAGGAGCAGAAGAAGGCAAAGAACCATATTCAGCAACGGATGTTGTTGGTAAAATCGGTATTGAAAAAGAGATGGAAGAATACCTAAAAGGAATCAAAGGAATTGAATCGGTTACGGTAAATGAAAACAACAAAGAAGTGGAAGTTAAGGTTACACAGGAACCTTCTGTTGGTAATGATGTTTATCTTACGATCGATCGCGATTTACAGATCGCCTGCTATAATATCTTAGAGAAGAATATTGCAGAGGTCTTGATTTCAAAGATCACTCCTTCGATGGACTATGGTACCAAAGGAACTCAGGCAAAGGGAATCTTAATTCCAATTTATGAAGTCTATAATGCGTTGATCAATAACAATGTGATTGAAATTGCAAGATTTCGAACAGAAGATGCGACAAGCTTAGAAAAGTCCATTTATGAGAGATTTGAAAATAAACGTGATTCGATTTATAGTAAGTTGGATACTCTGTTAGCAGCTGACAATAAGGTGACGAATCATGCTGCCGGAAGTGAGATGCAGGAATACTTAGAGTTTGTATATTCTAGTCTTACGGAAAACAAGATCGTAATCAATTCTCTCGTTGATAAGAATGATAAAACTTACCTTGCTTACAAGGATAACAAGATTTCCTTAAGCGAATATCTTCAGTATGCGATCACACAAAACTGGGTTGATCTTGAACAGCTTGGAATCGGTGAAAACTACTATAGTACGGATGAAATTTATAACATACTTGTTAAGAAAGTAAAAGAAAGTTTAGTGGATAACGACGCTTTTGAAAAAAAGATTTACCGTACGATGATATTTACAAAAAGTTTAAGTGGAAGAGAAATTTGTCTTTTATTATTTGAGCAAGGTGTGTTAGAATATAATGAGAAAGATATTTCGAACCTGAATAGTGGAAGAATCTCAGGTTACGATTTTATGATGCAGAAGCTAAAAAATCTGGAGATCACGCCTGGACAGTTAGCATTAGAGCCTTGCAGTGGTTCCATCGTTATCACCGACGTTAAGACAGGAGAAGTAAGAGCTCTTGTTACGTATCCATCTTATGATAATAATTTCCTTGCGAATAAGATCGACTGGAATTATTATCAGAAGCTGTTGAACGATAATGCAACTCCATTATTAAATCGACCAACGTCGCAAAAGACAACAACTGGTTCTACCTTTAAACCGTTATCCGCTCTAATTGGTTTAGGGGAAAATCAGATCGATGTTAGCACAAAGATTCGAGATCAAGTCAAATATACCAATATCGAACCGTCTCCATCCTGTTGGAAACCAGGCGGACATGGTGTCCTCGATGTAGCAGGAGCCATACAGCACTCTTGTAACTACTTTTTCTATGAAATCGGTTATCGTTTGATGAAGGGCAAGGATGGTAGTTTCAACGATGCCAATGGTATCGCAACAATCCAAAAGTATGCATCGATGTTTGGTTTAAATGATCTTTCTGGTGTTGAGATTGAAGAAGCTAAACCTGAGATATCGAATAGAGATGCGGTTCGTACCTCAATTGGTTATTATCATAATTTTGCACCAGTACAGATTTCCAGATATATCTCAACGATAGCCAACCGTGGTACATGCTTTAACTACACATTGTTGGACAAGGTTACGGATCATAGTGGAAAACTGGTTTATAATAATGAAGCAACAATTTTAAATGAGATTACACAATTTACAGACAGCGAATGGAATGCAGTTCAAAGAGGTATGTACCTTGTAGTTAATACTGGCGCCAACAGTCTTGATGGATTATATCGTACTTTGGGGGTTACTGTAGCTGGTAAGACAGGTACAGCACAGGTTAGTGCAAACCATCCGAATCATGCTCTTTTCGTCGCATATGCACCATACGAAAATCCTGAGATAAGTATGACATGTGTAATTCCAAATGGATATTCATCAGCCAATTCAGCTAAGATGGGACGCGAAGTATTAGGTTACTACTTCAATGGTGAGAATAAAGAAGCTTTATTAAATGGTGATGTAACAGCAGGAAGCGCAACTAATATTACGATTTCTGACTAATACTGAAATAGAGGGTGTTTGCATGAATAACTCAGTAATGATTAAAGGGAATAAACACGGTATCGTAGTTGTTCTCGATGCAAAGATTGATTTTGAGGAATTAAAACAAGACATTGCTCAAAAATTTAAAGATTCTGCAAAATTCTTAGGAAATGCACAAATGGCAATCAGTTTTGAGGGCCGTAAACTTACGAATGATGAGCAAAGAGAAATCTTAGAGACGATCGCAGAAAATTGTGAACTTCATGTGGTTTGTATCGTAGATTTTGATGAGGAAAAAGACAAAGTATTTAAAAAGGCATTAGATGATAAGTTGATGGAGCTGTCCAATACAACTGGTCAGTTTTATAAAGGCAATCTTCGTTCTGGTCAATGTTTAGAAACAGAGACCAGTGTGATTGTCATTGGTGACGTAAATCCTGGTGCTAATGTAGTTTCCAAGGGCAATATCATTGTCCTTGGAAGTTTAAAGGGAACTGCATTTGCAGGAGCTGCGGGAAATCTCAATGCGTTTGTTTTAGCACTTGATATGACCCCAGGACAGATCCGGATTGCAGATACGATCGCTCGAGCACCTGATCATCCAGAAAAAGAAGAATTAAAAGAAGCAAAAATTGCATTCTTAGAAGAAGGTAATATTTACATCGAGCCACTTAATAAAAAGGTGCTAAACGATATTCAATTATAAGGAAAATCGATGAAATATAACAAATATGGAGGAAACGTAATGGGAGAAGTAATCGTTATCACATCTGGTAAAGGTGGAGTTGGAAAGACAACGACTACCGCGAATGTAGGAACTGGCTTAGCTAAATTAGATAAGAAAGTAGTATTGATTGATACAGATATAGGATTAAGAAATCTTGATGTAGTTATGGGTCTTGAGAATCGTATAGTATATAATCTAGTGGATGTAATCGAAGGAAACTGCAGAATTAAGCAGGCACTAATCAAGGATAAGAGATATCCAAATTTATACTTACTTCCATCTGCACAGACAAGGGATAAATCAGCAGTAAATCCTGAGCAGATGAAGAAGTTATGTGAAGAATTGAGATCAGAGTTTGATTACATATTAATGGACTGTCCAGCCGGAATCGAACAAGGATTCCAGAATGCAATCGCAGGTGCGGACAGAGCATTAGTAGTAACTACACCAGAAGTTAGTGCGGTACGAGATGCTGATCGTATCATCGGATTACTAGAAGCAAATGAGATGAAAGAAACTCATCTGATCGTCAACCGTCTTCGTATGGATATGGTAAAACGTGGAGATATGATGTCAAGTGATGATGTCGTAGAGATTTTAGCGATTGATTTAATCGGCGTTGTGCCAGACGACGAAAATATTGTTATTTCAACAAATCAAGGCGAACCTCTTGTAGGGAATGATTCATTGGCTGGTAAGGCTTATATGAATATCTGCCGCAGAATAATTGGAGAGGATGTACCTTACCTTGACCTTAATAGTAAACAAGGATTTTTTAGCAGATTGTTTAAGAAAAACTAAGGAGGGGTGAAAGGATTATGGCACTTATGGATTTTTTTAAAAGAAAAGCATCCGGCAATGTAGCCAAGGATCGCTTAAAGCTCGTTTTAGTTTCTGATCGAGCTGGTTGTTCACCAGAGATAATGGAACAGATTAAAAATGATATCATTGCCGTTATCTCAAAATATATTGTCATTGATCAAGACGGATTGGATATTAAGATTACTCAGACAGAATCAGAAGGTAATAATGGCAATGTACCGGCATTGTTTGCTAATATCCCGATCAAGGACTTGAAACACGGTAAATAAGGAAGAGGATTCATGTTTAAGTTTAAAGACTACGATTTAAAGCACTATAATGTGTCACTCCTTGGTTTAGTCATAATCTTAGGTAGTGTTGGTATGGTATTGATCCAACGACTTCAGGATGCCAATGAGAGGCAATTCGAAAAACAGGTATTAGGATATATACTTGGTGTTTCATTAGCTATCTTTATCTCGCTGATCGACTATCATTTTATATGTAAATTCTATATACCACTTTATATTATCAATTTTATATTGCTTGTAATCGTTAAGTTTTCTCCTTGGGGAAAAGCTCATTATGATGCCAAGCGATGGATTTTGATACCTGGAATAAATCAAGAGGTTCAGCCGTCGGAGCTGACGAAGATCATAATTATTTTGTTCTTTGCAAAATATTTTGATATGATGCATCGGCAGATTAATAAGTTAGGAGTACTTGCATTATCCTTTGTATTAATCGCAATCCCAACTGGTTTGATCTTAATCCAAACAGATCTTTCCACATCGATTGTATTGGGTGTTACGTTTTTAGCGATGTTATTCATCGCAGGTTTAAGTTATAAAATCATCTTGCCGACAATCGCGATTGCGGTACCGGCATTCGCGGCGCTGTTCTGGTATGTTCAGCAGCCGTACCAGATACTTTTAAATGAGTACCAGCAGCTACGAGTGTTAGCAATGGTACATCCGGAATTATATCCGGATTTAGCATATCAGCAGTCCAATGCAGCAAAAGCGATTGTTTCTGGTGGTATGACAGGTAAATTATTAACAGATGGGAATGCACCGTTAAAATCTGGTATGGTTCCAGTAATCGAAAGTGACTTTATCTTCACCGCGATTGCGGAAGCATTCGGTTTTGTCGGTAGTGTAATAGTAATTCTATTACTTGCACTCTTTGTCTATAAAGCAATTCGTATTGCAAAACATGCAAGAGATTATCAAGGCATGATGATTGCTTCTGGCATCGCATCCCTTGTAATGTTTCAGATTTTCGTTAATATTGGAGTTGTTACTTCAATCTTACCAAATACTGGTATTCCGTTACCATTCGTAAGTTCGGGCTTAAGTGCCTTGATGGGTAACATGATCATGGTTGGAATCCTGTTAAACGTTAGTTTACAAAATGACAGGATGATTCCGAAGAAGGAAGAACTGTCGCTATAAAACAAAAAAGTTGTTGTTTCCAACTTTTTTGGAAAGAATAAAGAAGAGGAGGTAGTACAGTGAATATTGGTATGATTGCTCATGATGCGAAGAAAAAGCTTATGCAAAATTTCTGTATTGCTTATCGCGGAATCTTAGCAAAACATCAACTTTATGCAACTGGTACGACAGGACGATTAATTGAAGAGGTAACGAATCTAAATGTGCATAAATATCTCGCAGGGCATCTTGGTGGAGAACAGCAGATGGGGGCACAGATTGAGCATAATGAGATTGATATGGTTATCTTTTTAAGAGATCCATTAACACCGAAATCTCATGAACCAGATGTTATGACAGTGGTTCATTTATGCGATACTCATAATATACCGTTAGCAACCAATTTAGCGACAGCTGAATTATTAGTTAAAGCTCTCGATCGTGGAGACCTTGATTGGAGAGATTTATTTAAGTCATAATAAGGGTGGTTTCAAATTGAAAAAGAAGATAATACTAGGAATCTTGTGCGTTTCTTGTCTTTTATCTGGCTGCTCTAAGAAATCTGACATATTAATGAGATATTCCGGTTCTGATGTAAAAGTTAGTACCGGAATTAATACTTATACGAGAGCTTCGAGCGCAGATTTTTTATCAGATTCTCTAGCAGTGGTCATGGAAGATGAAAATGCTATGGAAAATAGCGATATTTCTGCCGCCGCAGCTTTCCTGATCAACGATAAGACACAAGAGGTTATTTACGCAAATAATGTATACGAGAGAATATATCCAGCAAGTACAACTAAGCTTTTGACAGCTCTAGTAGCTTTAAAATACGGTAATCTAAATGATATAGTCACCGTTGCTGAGAACGATGCGGGTATTACGGTATATGGAGCGAAGCTTTGTCATTTTAAAAAGGGAGATCAGGCGACAATGGAAACTTTTTTAAATTGTCTGCTTGTTTATTCCGGTAATGATGCTGCAATCGCGATTGCGGATCATATGTATGGTTCCGAAGAAGCATTTGTTAAGAAGATGAATGAAGAAGCCGCTTTCATCGGTGCAACAAACACTCATTTTACAAATTCTCACGGACTTCATAATCCAAATCATTATACAACGGCTTATGATATGTACCTAATTTTCAAGGAATGTCTAAAGTACGATGAATTCAAAAAGATGATTCATCAGGCTTCTTATGACGCATCCATCGTTGGTGCGGACGGTACGACACGTGTAGAAAAGTTCGAAAACACCAATATGTTCTTGCTCGGAACCCGTGAAACTCCAGAGGGTGTCACTGTATTTGGTGGGAAGACTGGAAGTACCGGTGATGCAGGTGACTGTCTCGTGCTTTACAGTGAATTTGAAGACGGAACTGGATATATT
>JAQXNU010000247.1 GCA_029098165.1 Clostridiales bacterium | reverse complement strand
TTTCGATAAATATGATAATGCAGTTACTAGAATTTGTAAGATGAAAGGAAGAATTGGATTAGTCAAAGAAGTTTTTGCTGCTGCAAAGGAGGCAAATCCTAATGCAACTTTACTAATCAATGATTTTAACACTTCTGTTTCTTATGAGATCTTAATTGATGGATGCTTACAAGCAGGTGTTCCAATCAGTGCGATCGGTATCCAATCCCATCAGCATCAAGGATACTGGGGAGCTGAGAAGTTAGAGAAAGTTTTACATCGCTTTGAACAGTTTGGTCTGCCAATTCACTTTACGGAAAACACCTTAATCTCAGGCGACATAATGCCAGCCTATATTGAAGATCTCAATGACTGGCAGGTTCCAGAATGGCCTAGTACTCCAGAAGGAGAAGAACGTCAGGCTAAAGAAGTGGAAGAAATGTATCGGATCTTATTTGCCCACCCACAGGTGGAAGCAATCACCGGCTGGGATTTTGCAGATGGCGCTTGGCTAGGTGCGCCTAGTGGAGTGATTCGAAAGGATAATAGTTTAAAGCCTGTTTATCATAAGCTAAAAGATATGATCAAGAGAGAATGGTGGACAGATATTGCAGTTTCTACTGATGAGAATGGTTATGCACTCATTGAAGGAATGAAGGGAGATTATTCTCTGATTTGGAAGGAAAAAGAAGTCTCATTTAACTTAACGAGTACAACGACAGAAAGCCAGATTCAATTTAAATAGAAAAGCATAATGATAAGAAAAGCTAAGTTGCAAAAGGAGCTGTGAAAAAACTGCAATAGAGATGAAAAAGAGAGTCTGGGGATTAAAAAATAAATTTGCTGCCTTTACCGTAAGGCTGGACCTAGCCAAATTCTTATGTAATTCCCAGACTCTATCCTCATTAATTGTTTTTTGTAGTTTTTCACAGCCCCTTTTTGTACAAATATAAAAAGAGAAAAGCTTATCATCAGTCTTTCGTAAAATCAATATCGTATCTTGCTCCATTCGCCAAAAGAACACCATTGGTTAAATGAATGCAAAGAATACAAGTATTAGGATCATCTTCATCGACATGGCCACAGTTATACCAAGCTGCGAATGCGGCACGAAGCTTATTCGCAAGTTCTTCGTTCTCAGGTTTACGGACATAGCCTAAGTTTTCACCGGTACCATGAGCAGTAAACCATTCTCCACAGACAGCGACGGTTGGATTTGCAGCAATCTGTCTCATCTTGTTAGAGAGAGCGTATGTAACGGTATAGAATGCTCCATCTTCATAAAAACCATCAACGGTTCTTACATATGGAATGTTGTTTTCAATCGTTGCTACTGAAATTAGACTATCACGATGAAATCTCTCGTTCATGATTTCCTGTGCTTTTTGTGGAAATTTCTCACTCATCATAAAATCCTCCTATGATATGTTAATCATGTCAATTAGTAAACGATAAATGACAAAGAACATCTCATTCTCGTTTTGATAACTTTGCTTTAGAATTGGATAGCATGTACTGATTTCGTTTTTAATAATGCTGGAATTCTCTATCTCAACTTTTCCACTGATCCGAATCCACTTTCTTGTTGTAAGATTAAAACTAGCCATCTCAACCTGAGGATTCTGTTCTAAATCGGCATACACACTCTTACGTTTGTCCGTACTGATGTAGAGCCCTGTTCCATTGCTGTAAATCATACCGAATGGACGTAATCGTGGCTGACCATCTACGGAGGTAGCTAAAAAGAAAAAGCCACATTCCCGTATGAATCGATAGCAGTCATCCACATTCATATCGGTATATTTTTGTTCACTTTCATGGAAAGTCTCATTTAGTAAATAATCAATGCTACATCGGAATAATCTGCTGATTTTAATCAGTTTTTCGGTTTCTGGAAAAGCGGCATCCATCTCCCAGCGGGAAACTGATTGGCGGGATACGCCCAAAGTCTCTGCTAATTGATCTTGTGTAATATTACTTCGTTTACGAAGTAATGCCAATTTCTCACCTGTTGTCATTTCATCACCTCTGGCATCATTATTGTAATTCTTTATCAGACTATATGGAACCAAGTTGAAATTGCAATATGTAAACTTTAGAGTGCATATGTAATGAGTAAATAGACTTTTTACGTGCATTGTTCGGGATGATAAGAATGGGAATATTTCTATTCCTATTCTTATACTAGCATATATTAACTTTTACCTCAATATAAAACAGGAGCATCTTCTTCTACATGGTAGCATGCCTCCTAATAATTTAGATTTTCTTGTAATGAATCCATAAGATAAGAAATCTTATGAATATATGCTACATAATTGTAAGAAAAATTTTCGTTCTCTATCATGAAATGTACTGGTTTTGCTTGTTAAGATAAGAATAAAGGCATGGAAAAAATGAAATCCAAGGTAGGGCAAACGAAGTAGGAATACAATGAAAAAGATTCCAATTATCCTTCTATGTGTTTCGGTCATCGTACTATTGGTTGTAGATTTTGGAATTCATAGGGAGGCGCAAGTTATGGTATCCAAAGATTTTTATCACTCAGTTACATCCAAAGAGAAGATTCCATGGATGGAGCAGGAAACCGCCAAGGATCCCTCCTTTTATCGTATGGAAGAACTACAAGATACCGAGCAAAACAAGGCAAATATCAACCGAGTCCATTGTTTAAGACAGTCAATATCAAGTATATATTCGTCTGCATATAATGACCGATATGCTCAATTTCGTAATCATGCCTTTTTACTAAACGAGCCATATCGTAATCATATGATGCAACCCAGTTATGGACAATCCATGTTTCTTAAAATTCATGGGAGTGAAACATCTAATCACCAAGGAGAAGATCCCAGGCTATTCCTTAAATGAATCCCAAGCAGGTTATGAGTTTTGGACCGGGGAGGATGCCATACCAGTGATTTATTCTACCAATCAGTTATTGGAAGAGTCAGTATATAAAAGAATACCATTTCCGGAAAATCAGACGGCATTGATACAAACTGCAGTGGTACCAGCTATGACTGAAAGTAAAAAGTTTAATTTAAAATCTATTTTTCATGAGATTGTATGCCAATTACCAGAGAGCAAAGATACTCAACTGCAGATTTGCGCTTTGTCAGACGGATATGAGATAACAGCAGAAAACGACATAGAACTTATGCTTACGATAGATAAAGCACAGAAGGAGGATTTGTTTGCAGCATCCTTCTTCGTGGAAAATCTGAAACCTCGGGAAGATATGTATATTAGCATTGAAAATCAAAGCAATCTCTTAACGGCAGAGCAACATGAATATGCAAATCATAATAAACACTTTACTTATTTGCTTGGTGTTTCAAAGAATCAGAAACAGATCAAAATTACACTTGGAAAAGGCTCCTATCGACTGCATAACATAAAGTTTTTTACTGGCTCATGGGAAAACTTAAAACAAACGGGTCTTTGTCAACATCCTTTTATCCCAGAAAGCATGCAGTGGAAAACAAAATGGAATGGCATAGGTTATACGAAAGGAACAATCCTGGCAGAACCAAATAGTTATCTAATCACAAGTATCCCTTTCGATGATGGATTTTCCATATATATCGATGGAAAAAAGGTAAAGACAGAAGTCGTAAATACCGCCTTTCTTGGATGTAAACTACCGAACGGTAAACATCAAGTGGAAATAAAATATAAAGCAAAAGGCTTTCAAACCGGTGTATGCACAACAGTAATAGGAACTATTTGCTGTATGCTACTACTTATTACAAAAAACGGTCCAAGGAAGGCGAAGGCCAGAATACGGTAAAAAAACTGCAAAACAAACGAGTGTGAGAGGCCTGGACATACATTGGGATTTGGCTAAGTCCGGCCGAAGGGAAAGGCAGCCAAATCCCAATGTATGTCCAGACCTCTCTCCTCGTTGTTTTTTGCAGTTTTTTTACCCCCCTTTTTGTTAGGATTTGAAATTTGGGGTAACATACTTTATAATAAGCAAAAAGTTACAGGAGGATTATTTTTGAAAAAAGGCATATATATGAACGACACCATTCATGGACTGATTGCTTTGACGGAGTATGAGAAACGTATTATCTCTACTATTGGATTCAATCGTTTGCATGATG
>JAQXNU010000246.1 GCA_029098165.1 Clostridiales bacterium | reverse complement strand
ACGCTGTTTGGTAACTCCGAGTTCCTGCTTTACACTATTTAGCTGCTGCTTTAATGTATATAGTTCATGTCGTGCATTATTTCGCTCTTGATCAGCCATACCAAGTTTTTGATTCATACTATTTAATTGCTGTTTGGAGCTAATCAGCTGCTGTTTCAGAGAATCCCGTTCCTGTTCGGAAGTTGCAAGTTTCTGCTGTACCGTGTTGACCTGCTGCTTTGTTGTTCCTAATTCATACTTCAGGTTATTTACTTGCTGTTTTGCAGTATCTGCATCGCGTTTAGCCACATTACGTTGCTCTTCTAAGGATTCGAACTGATTTTGCATTGCAGTAAATTTTGATACTGCAGTAATACGATCTAACTCCATTCTTTCCAGCTTTTTACGTAGAGCAATAACTTCCTGCTTATCCGCACCTGACTGTTGCTTGGAATTTTCTAATTCCTGTCTTGCACTTGTTAACTGCTGCTTAGCAGTTTCTAGTTCTTGCTTTGCACTGTCTAGATCACGCTTCATTGTATTGCGTTCCTGCTCCATGGCCCCAGCTTTTTGCTCAACAGTAGTAAGCTGTTGTTTAATTGTTCCTAACTCCTGCTTTGCTCCTTCTAACTGCTGCTTGGAATTATTTAATTCCTGTCTTGTACTATCTAACTGTTGCTTTGTATTGCCTAATTCCTGCTTAGAACGATCGAGCTGCTGTTTTACATTGCTTAGTTCCATCCTTACAACATTAACTTCTTTCGTAAACTCATGTTTTACGTTCTGAAGTTCAAAAGATGCTTTTTCTAATTCATCTGTTTTCGCTTGTAAAATTTCTATATTTTCAGAATGTTCCTTATTCAGTTTCGACAACTTTTGCTCTAACTGATAAACTTGTTCCTTTTTCTTTTCAATCAGAATATCTTTAGAAGCAATGCTTTCGTCTTTTTCTTTGACAATAAGATCTAAATTGCTAGATGATTTTTCTGCTTCTTTCACAGCAGTATTTAACTTATCCTGCGTTTCAATCAATTCTCGTGTCACAGCGTTTAATTTCGTCTGCTTTTCTGCTAAAACCTTGGATACCGATTCTAACTGCTCATAAGAATGATTATATTTTTTATTGATCTCATCAAAAGAAGCTGACAACTCTTTTACTTCTTCTTTTGATAATTGAAGCTCTTTTGTTAGGTTATCCAAGATCGTCTTTTTATTATTAAGTTCATTCTGCTTTTGTGATAACTCTTGCTTAGAATCTTCTAAAGCCTTAACCGTACGTTCAGAAAGTACCTTTTGCTCTCTTAATAAATTCTCTGAATCCGCAATCTGCTTCTGCTTTAATTCAAGTTCCACTGATTGCGTTTTAATCATTTTGTATTGTTGTTCAATCTTAGTGGATTGTTCTGCTACCTTTACGGATTGAACTTTAATTGTTTCGGCTTGTCTTGCAATCTCGCTATTTTTTTGATCTAAGTTCCGGCGAAGATCCTGAAAGGCTTTTTCTTTGTTGGTAAGCGATGCTTTTACCTGATTGAGTTCATCCAACAATCTTTTTTCTTTTTCATAAAGAGCATTCAGTTTACTTTTTTCTTCAGACAACTGAGCATTTACATTATTTAATTCAGACTCCACATGTTGCTTTGCCTGTGCCGTAGACTTAGATTCTTCATCCTTTTTTCTTAATTCATCTACTTTCTGTCTAAGTTCTGATTCTTTTGCCTTCATCGCTTTATCCGATGCATCAAGCTGTTGAATCTTTTCTTGTAACTCTTTTTTTACAGTCTCCGCTTGATTTTTTAAATTCTGAATCTTCGCCTCCTTTGACTCAAAAATCGTCTGCGTTTCATCTAATAATCCAGCTAATTCTGAAATCTGCTTATCTTTCGATTGAAGATCTTCTCTATGCTTTTTTACTTCATCTTCACGCGTCTTTAAAGTTTTCTCCATATTCTTTAAAGCTGCCTCTTTTTCTTTCACAGTAGAAGATAAAGTAACTTTTTCTGTTTTTAAGGTCTTAATCTGATTTTCTGTTTCCTTAACCTCATTGCTCAGTTTTGTAATTTGGTCCTCTCGCTCTTTTACATAAGCTTCGACTTCCACCGTGATTTCATTGTACTTTGCAATTTCTCTTTGGAAAAATGCAACTTTCTCATTTAGAGTATTAACTTCTCGCTCTCTCTGTTCGAGCAGTTTTTTATTATTCGTATAATTAGTATTTATTTCATTCAACTGAGCTATTGTTTTCTTGTAATCTTGCTCAATATCCATTAATCTCTGTACTTCTTGCTTTGAAACTAACATCTATCTTAAATATCCTTCCATCTTACGTAATTCAATCATGAAATTATAATCGTATATCTATATAAGTTTACTTTCTTAGTAAATTTCATATTCGATTTTTTCTATTGTTAGTAATCCATTAAGAAATTACTATCTAGCATTCTAATTATACTTGTTTTTCCTTGGAAAATCTATCATTGCAAGAATTTACCAGCACCAATGTAAGCGCTATTTTTACTCCATCTCTTTTTTCTTATTTGGAAGCTGAACAAGAATTATTGCCGCAAACATAAAAAGACATCCTAAGACTTCACGAGCCGATAATTTCTGTCCTAAAATGATCCAACCAGCGAGTACTGAAATTACAGATTCAAGACTCATGATCAATGATGCAACGGTAGGATTCATTCCTTTTTGACCAACAATCTGTAAAGTATAACCAACACCACAGGATAATGCTCCTGCATATAGAATTGGCTGCCATGCCGCAAAAATCTGATCCATCTTAGGGGTCTCAAATAAAAACATACAGATACAGGATATGATTCCACAGGTAAAAAATTGAATACACGACATCTTAACACCATTTACGAGTGGTGCAAAATGGTCGACTACAATAATATGAAAAGAGAAGACAATCGCACAGAACAAAACTAAAAGATCTCCAAACTGAAGATGAAATCCTCCACTTGTCATGCAAAGTAAATATAGACCTGTCACAGCTATTGCAACTCCGATCCAGATACGAAGTCCTGCCTTTTTCTTAAAAAAGATTCCGATAATCGGTACGATCACTATGTACATTGCAGTGATAAATCCTGCTTTTCCTACGGTTGTATACTGAAGGCCAATTTGCTGAAGACTACTTGCCACAAATAAGATAATACCGCATAGTAATCCTCCAACAATCAGCTTCTTCGATTTCTTTTCCTCTGTCTTCTTTTCCATATGATTGTTAACTGCGATAAATGGAAGTAAAACTAATCCTCCAATGAGACATCTTACCCCATTAAACGTATATGGTCCTACAAAGTCCATTCCAACACTCTGTGCCACAAACGCAACACCCCAGATTGCAGCGGTCAACAATAATAATAATGACTGTCTTAAAACAAACTTATTCATAGTTACTCCTTTTCTAATCTAGTATTTTACTAATTATCTGTTGTTTGTGTTTAAGGAAAATTTCTTAACTCTAACACTCATAATTAATACATATATTATAATTGTATTTTGGGGTTTTTCAAGAATAAACCGCCTTGCTATCATGTAGTGTTTTTCATAGCTTCTTTTTTGAATCTAATATTATGGTTCTGTCATACGAATTACCTAGTGGGGGTATATACAGATTTTGCTACTTACTATGCCTCATTCCAGACAATTTGTTAGCTCCTAATACCCATTTCGGCATATAAAAGATTCCTTCCTCTCTCTGCCGCGCCTTCCTTCCTCCATGCACAAGGAAGTCATCTCCAAAAACAAAAAAGATTCTCCTACACGCTAGGAAATGATCTTCCAAAAACAAAAGAGCTTGCCATACACACAACAAAGCCATCCAAATAAAAAAGCAGAAAAAAAGAATTTCATCTACTTTTCTGCTTTTGGCCTATGTTCCTTACTATTTCATTTTTCTATCTGTCTTGTCCTATAAAACTTGGAAAGTTTATTTCCAAACCTATTTAACCATATTATTACAATAAGTAAAAGGATGATTATATACCTTTTTGCTTATGGGCAGTGATCACTGTATAGCTATAAGCATTGATCGTTAATTCATTTCCGCCTACACTCACATACCAATTCTTCCCTTCTCTTACGATCACCGCTTTAGAATCAAGTATTTGTTCTCTACACCACCCGATGACATCCTCGGTTTCTAATCCAAGATTCTTTTTTACTCTTAGGAAACCGAGTTCGGTTGTATGTAGTCTCGATAAATTTTCTAGCAATTCCTTTGCTTGTTCCTGCATATCGTTTCTTGTTGCCTTTCCTTCCTTTGATTTACTTCTCGTCTTCTTTTCTTGTACCAATTGACTATGATAAAAATAATTTATGTACCTAATATTATGTTTCTCACAATAAGCAGAAATCTCTCTCCAGATCTACCCACTAACTCATATTCCTTTTTACATAGATTGTCTCATATAGCGAAGTCAACTGTGGATACTGCTCCTTGATATAGTCCATGATCGTCTGCTTGTAACTTCCACGTAAGTTTAAATTCTCAAGCCAGTATTCGTCAACAAACTCCTTCGAAGCACTAATGATCTTTCGAAAATTCGTAATTTCCGGAAACATCGGCGACATAAATAATATTGTATAGATTCCGTTATCATGTAATGTCTTTAAGGTCTGAAGTCTGTCCTTGATGCTACTTGCATGATCCATATCGGCTCGAAACTTTTCATCCAGTGTGTTAATGGACATGGAAACCGTCAGATGTTTACACTGCTTTAAAAGTTCCAGATCCCGAAGGATTAAGTTTGGTTTCATAAAACAGGCGTAGCAGTATTTACACCCATGAGGACATCCTACATATGGATTGATTACATAATCACTAGCTGGCAGATTCGATTTGGTTACATAATCTGTTACATTAATGATTCGCTCACATACCTGCATTAAATCAACACGCCTCCATGATAATAACACTCGTATACCTTAATCTCTCCGCAGTAGATTTCCTCATATCCTTGAAACCATGTAATATCACCTATTACTTTCGTCTTATAGGTATACTCCCCTGCCTGATATAGTTCAGGGCCACGGTATGGAAGTTCCATCGTCGCAACGCTCAATACCTCATGTAAAAACTGTCCGCTGAAACGCTCATCTAATACGCGCCCAAAATAGTTCATAGCATAAACCGGAATATTCTCTTTCCAAATAGCCTCTTCCCCTGAGAATTTTTCTCCTCCAAGCCAAGTATCATAGTACTTAAACTCTCCCTTTTCATAGGAATAATCATGAGATTCTAAGCGAGAAGAACTGCATTGATTTGCATTTCCTGCATAAGTATTCTTAATTGCCTCTAGCTTAAATTCAATCAACTGCTCCAAATCTGTTTTGATGCTAGGAACGATGGACTTACTGCATTCATGATCCTTTATGAGGTAATCCACGGTAATGTGAAAAAATTCACTGATCTGGATCAGATTCAAGATATCGGGATAAGTGATTCCACTTTCCCACTTAGCGACTGCCTGACGGGATACATCAAGCTGCTGTGCTAATTCTTCTTGGGTCAATCCTTTCGTTTTTCGGAGTACTTGTAATTTCTCTGATAAATTCATACGCGTTTCCTCATTTCTTTCTTGATGCATATATCATATCGCTTTCTGCCTCATCTTAACATGACTCATTAGTTGCAATTTTTCTACCTTTAGTTGACAGAGGACAAGCAACTAAATAAATACTGGTTCAATATACTCTCGAATCAGTTTTCTTCGATCCATTGCTCCCGGTTTATACAGGGCATTCATTGCAATCACTAATTCTTTGCTCTCATTGATATAAATGACATTCCCACTGTCTCCCATAGCTGCATAACAATGCTCCTTCTCGTCGATAATCCACCACAGATATCCATACCCCATCTTAAATTCCTTACAATGGCTGTGAACCGTCGTACATTCCGATACCCAGTCTGAGGATACAATCTGCTGTCCCTGATATCTGCCCTTTTCTAAGAAAAGCTGCCCAATCTTCGCCAAATCGTTAGCCGTCATCGTCAAGCCCCATCCTGCCGTATTAACACCACTTGGTCCAGCCACCCATACATTCTCCTGACGAGACTTAAGGAATTCCTTATGGTCCTCCTGCCCTTGAAAAGTCTTAACCACTTTTGGTGATATCCCCAATGGTGTAAACAGATTTTTTGTAGCAAACTCAAGTACAGAACGTCCCGTTACCTTTTCTAGGATTCCCGAAAAGATATCTGGGCCAATAAGTGCCGCATAGAAGAAGTCTCCAACTTTCCCTTTCCCGCCAAGTAAATCAAGCGCTGCTTTTATCCAGTCTTTGCTTTCAAAGTATTTTTTATAAGGAGCTGACTCGTTCTTATACTTATAAGGGGCAGTCATCGTCAGCATATCTCGTAAACGTATACTTTGAATCAAACGCTCTCCCCGAGCCACCTCATACTCAGGGAAGAACTCTAGTATTTTTTGCCCAATGTTGATCGGATACCCTTTATCCATAGCGATTCCAAGCAAGATTGCGACAATGCTTTTCGTTACCGAGAATACATTTAATGCAGTGGACTCGGTACAGTCATTAAAATATTTTTCGTATTCGGACTCTCCCTTTTTTCGCACGATCAGTCCACCAATATTACTGTAACTGTTATGAATCATTCGCTCCATCTGTGTTTTCGGCATCATAATAAAAACCTCCCTGTAATCGACTTTTCATTCTGTACAAGCTGTTTTGGTGTTCCTGTGGCAATAATCTCTCCTCCACGTTCTCCACCTTCTGGACCAAGTTCGATTAAATAATCACATTTCTTTAAGATCTCTACATTATGTTCAATCACGATCACCGAATTACCACTCGCTACTAACTGGTCTAAAAGTTTTAACAGAAGTGCTGTATCATACATACTAAGCCCGGTCGTTGGTTCATCTAAGATATATAAGATATTCGACTTACGCTGTTGTCCAAGTTCCTTGGTAAGTTTCACACGTTGAGCCTCTCCGCCACTTAAAGAAGTAGATGGCTGACCAAGTGATAAATATCCCATTCCCATCTGATCCAGAATTCTTAATGGTCGTATGATATTTTCTTCCCCTTCAAAAAAGGTAATCGCTTCTGTAATGCTCATCTCTAAGACATCCGCGATTGTTTTTCCCTTATAATCAATTGCTAGACTTTCTTCACAGAATCGCTTCCCATGACAAGCTGGACAAACTTTATCTACGCTAAAATCAGAGGTCAAAAAAATACGTTCGTAACCACTTCCATTACATTCTGGACAAGCACCTTTAGAATGAAAGGAAAAGTGTCCGGCACTCATACCTTCCTCCATTGCCTTTGGCTGCTTTGCGAATAACTCCCGAATCTTATCCCAGATACCAATATAGGAAGCTGGTGTTGAATTCGCGCTACGTCCAATCGGTTCCTGTGAGATTGTAACATACCCCTGAATTTTCTCCATTCCAGATAACCCGTTTGCTGAACCATATTTTTTTGCCGTAGTAAGTCGTTTTAACAGTGTATCTTC
>JAQXNU010000245.1 GCA_029098165.1 Clostridiales bacterium | reverse complement strand
TGATCTGGTTATTTTTCAAACTGATCTGAGGCTGATAGAGAAGGTAGATTTCATTGTTATTAATTGCATAGCGTAGAACGTCTGTGATCAGACTCTTATAGTTCAGTTTTTCTTCCATATTGTTGTCAAAGATAGAGAACTTATTCTTTCCGTTTTCTTTCGCATGATACATTGCAATATCCGCATTTTTTGTCAGTGTTGTGGTATCCAATCCACTTTCGGGATAAATGGCAATGCCAATACTTAAAGAAACGTAGGCAGTTTCATTATTTAGCATGAAAGGTTCGTTAAATTTCTTTAGTATAGCTTCAGCAAGGTCAGATGTTTCCTGAATCGAAGAGAGATTTGGTTTCATGATCATAAATTCATCCCCACCAGCCCGTGCGATACAGTCGTTGTCGGTTAAAATTGAGGCTAAGCGTTGGGCAGTCTGAACAAGTAATAGATCCCCATAATCGTGGCCTAAGGTATCATTGATCATCTTAAAGTTATCTAGGTCAATAAAAAATATCGCATGGTGATCTTCTAGAACGTTACTTTTTTCTAATATAGAGTTTGTAAATGCTAGAAAGGCAAGTCGATTCGGCAGATCAGTTAAAGTATCATGATAAGCAAGATGTTCAATTCGATTATAGTTATTCTTAAGAGTATCTTCATTTTCTAGTAGCTGTTCATGCATAGTGGATAATTCATCATAATTTCCTTTAATGATATGAAGCATTTTATTCAGGTTACGGGACAGGTCCCCAAGCTCATCTTTGGATTTTAGTGTAGAAACGATATTTAAATTTCCGCTGGCGGCGGTACGCATAACGTGTCGTAAATGCATGATGGGTTGCACGAATTTGGTCTGATAGTAGTGATTCATTATTAGAAAACATGGTATATAGGTACAGAACAGTAAAAGGACAAAGAAAATAGTGTCTTTATAGTTGAATAGTGCTATGATTTCTTTTGAGACTAATAAAAGCTGATTGGAATTATTTAAGAAAGAATAACTGTATTCATAGTTATGCTCATGATAAGACATGGTAAAAGAGCCTTGGTCGTCAATCTTATGGTTTTGGTGATCAGAGAAAAGTTGTTGAATGTGCTGTTTCGAAAGTAGTGCATCATAATCAGAGTTATCTCCGGAATTAGAGATAATCTCATCTTGTGTTAGAATTTGATAGTTAATTTTTTGATCATTATTTGCATTGTATCGCTTCGTAATAGGAAGATTAGTCAGGCAAGCAATTTGTAAGAATGGAATCAATGCAAAAACGAGAATCGTGAAACGAAGTGATTTCTTTATCGACATAGCTGCTCTCCATTTCAAATAGTTGACATAACACTATATTACCAAAGATTTGTAATAGTTGCAATAAGCTAAGGAAATTATTCCATTTGTTTATGAAAAATTTAGTTGAAAAAGGAGAATAATAAATGTATACTTGTACTACAGTGGGCGAGATATTGCTTATGAAGTACGAGACTAACGTATTTGGACGTAATTAAGGAGTTAATAATGTACAAATTAATATGTAAAGATGGCAATGCGAAACGCGGTGAATTCCATACTGTTCATGGTACGATACAAACACCAGTATTTATGAATGTTGGAACGGTTGCAGCAATTAAAGGTGCTGTATCCACTATGGATTTGCAAGATATAAAAACACAGGTTGAATTAAGTAATACTTATCATCTTCATGTAAGACCTGGTGATGAGGTCATTAAAAAGCTCGGTGGTCTTCATAAATTTATGGTTTGGGATAAACCAATCTTAACGGATTCCGGCGGATTTCAGGTATTTTCTTTGGCTGGATTACGTAAGATTAAAGAAGAAGGTGTATACTTTAATTCTCATATTGATGGGCGTAAGATTTTTATGGGACCAGAAGAAAGTATGCGAATTCAGTCAAACTTAGCTTCAACAATTGCAATGGCATTTGATGAGTGTCCACCGCATCCAGCAACAAGACAGTATATGCAGGATTCTGTTGACCGAACTACTAGATGGTTAAAACGATGTCAGGCAGAGATGAAGAGATTAAATTCCTTAGAAGATACAATTAATAAGAATCAGATGCTCTTTGGTATCAATCAGGGTGGAACGTTTAGTGATATCCGTATTGAACATGCAAAAGTAATCTCAGAGTTAAATCTTGATGGTTATGCAATTGGTGGTTTAGCAGTAGGTGAGTCACATGAGGAGATGTATCGTATCATTGAGGATGTGGTACCATACTTACCAGAAGCAAAACCTACTTATCTTATGGGGGTAGGAACTCCTGCTAATATTTTAGAAGCGGTAGAACGTGGTGTCGATTTCTTTGACTGCGTTTATCCAGCACGAAATGGTAGACATGGACATGCTTATACAAACCATGGTAAGATGAATCTGTTAAATGCAAAATATGAACTAGATGATAGACCAATTGAAGAGGGATGTCAGTGTCCAGTTTGTAAGCACTATAGTAGAGCCTATATCCGTCATTTATTAAAAGCAAAAGAAATGTTAGGTTTACGTTTATTAGTAACTCATAACTTGTATTTCTATAATAACATGATGGAAGAAATTCGAGATGCAATTGAACATCAGAATTTTAAAGAATATAAGAGAAAAAAACTCGAAGGATTTGCGATGGGAGAAGATTAATTTTCCTTAAGCATTGAATTATAATTCCAATAGGAAACAAAATTTTTAGGAGGATTTTACATGAATCAGTTAGTATTCTTAGATCAGACAGCTCAAGCTCAGGCTGGCGGTCTATCCTGGACATGGATGATTGGTTATATTGTAATAATCGGTGCATTATTTTACTTTATGGCAATCCGTCCACAGAAAAAGCAGCAAAAGAAAATGGATACTTTAATTTCATCTCTTGCAATTGGTGACAGTGTATTAACCACAAGTGGTTTCTATGGCGTTGTTATTGATGTTATGGATGAAGTAATCATTGTTGAATTTGGTAATAACAAAAACTGCAGAATTCCAATGAAGAAAACAGCAGTAGTTGAAGTTGAAAAACCAGAAACAAACGAATAATTATTAAAGGGGCTGTGAAAAACTGTAAAGAGAGTTACAGTTTTTCACAGCCCCTTTTTATTGGCTCTAATAAGGTCTCAGGGATTTTTAGATTTCCACGACCAGTCCCCATACTGATCTGGGGTTTATTGGATCCATGAAAATCGCTGCCTCCTGTCATTAATAGATCATATTTATTCGCAAAACGGCGGACGATTCCCTCATCAAATCCGGTATTACTGGAGTAAATGGTTTCAATGCCAGCCATACCTAATGATTTAACATAGGAGACAAGTTCTTCGATTCCGGCTAAATCTAATTTATAAAGAAGTGGATGAGCGAGTACAGGAACACCTCCAGCTGCTAGGATAATATCAATGGCATCTTTCGGAGTCATATAACTTCTAGGGACATAGTATTTGGTATCCGATCCTAAATATTTAGTAAAAGCATCCGTATTGTTTTTTACATAGCCATGTTCTGTCAGAAAACGAGCAAAATGAGCTCTTGTGATCACAGTATTTGGTTCCCCGAAAGTTAAATCGGAAACATGAATATCAATACCATCCTTTCTTAGATTCTCAGCCATTTTCTCATTACGAGCTTCACGATCTGCAATTGCTTTTGCAAGTTTTGTATTCAGGCCTTTATCTGATTCGTTGATATATAGTCCAAGGATATGAATATCTCTTCCATGATAATCAGCAGATATTTCTACGCCGGGAATAATTGTAAGATCGGATTCTTTATTTATTGATTTTAAATATTGTTTCGCTTCTTTGATTCCAGATACGGTGTCATGATCGGTGATAGCGATGGCTGACAGACCAATCTGAAGTGCTTTTTCTACTACTTCGGATGGCGTACAAGTTCCATCCGAAGCGTTGGTATGAACATGTAAATCAATATATTTCATTTTAAGCTCCATTGTAATATTTTTTTTTCATTATACCATATCCTATCTGGTTTGTGAAATCAGTACTAAAAGACAGTTTTGGGACATATAATACTCTAGAAATTTGTAAAATAATGAAAGGGATATTTATGGCCGAGACAAAGTCCAGAGCAATTTACTTA
>JAQXNU010000244.1 GCA_029098165.1 Clostridiales bacterium | reverse complement strand
CTCAGAGGCAGTAGAAAAGGCAACGAGCATGCCTGGATACCGTTATGTATTGGGCAGTGTCCTTAATCAGGTTTTGTTACATCAGTCGATCATCGGTTTAGAGACAAAAGCTGCTTTGGACAAATACAACGTAACTCCGGACATTATCATTGGCTGTGCTGGTGGCGGATCCAATCTCGGCGGTCTCATTTCTCCATTTATGGGTGAAGTACTGCGAGGAGAAAAGAAGTATCAGTTCATCGCTGTTGAACCTGCTTCATGTCCGAGTCTGACACGTGGTGTCTATGCATATGATTATTGCGATACTGGTAAAGTGTGTCCTTTGGCTAAGATGTATACGTTAGGTAGTGGATTCATTCCATCTGCTAACCATGCTGGTGGACTACGGTATCATGGTATGAGTTCTGTATTGTCAGAACTTTATGACCAAGGATACATGGAAGCAAGATCTGTGGAACAGACGGCAGTCTTTGAAGCAGCAGAACAGTTTGCCAGAGTAGAAGGTATCTTGCCTGCTCCAGAAAGTTCTCATGCGATTCGTGTAGCTATTGATGAGGCATTAAAGTGCAAAGAGACTGGAGAAGAAAAAACAATCGTATTTGGATTAACTGGAACTGGATATTTTGATATGGTTGCATACGAGAGATTTAATAATAAACAAATGACGGATTATATTCCATCCGAGGAAGAATTAAAGGAAAGTTTTGCTACATTACCTAAAATTGAAAAATAAGTAAATGATAAAACTGCTGCTAGTATCAAAGGCTGAATCGTTTGAATCAAGCTTTTGATTCTAGCAGCACTTTTCTTGTTTGATTCAGACCACAGTTCTTAAGTATAATCATGGAAATTCTTCTTGAGTAAGTGAGCAGTGAGTGATATACTGATAGTATTAGTATATTTACATAATTTGACGATACAATTTGACAAAATGTATATAAAGAAACTATTAAACTTCAATTACAATGGAGGGGATGTAATGTATTGTACGAAATGTGGTGCAAAATTAGTAGACGGTTGTAATTTCTGTGATAAGTGTGGGGCGAAACAGAGAGTACGTTTATCAACCATATCCAAAGAGCAAGAACAAGAAACTCTAACAATTCAGAAAACACAATCGGAAGAAACCGTGCAGTTAAACAAGCAAGATCAGCAAACAACGCTCAAACAAGGGATGAATTCCATTCCGAACAATGATACTAATGCGTATCCGGAATTTGAATATAATCTTAATATGGCGCAATCGGTTGGCAGTCAACAGCCAATAGGAAATCAGAGTGCACAACAATCTAACGTTTATTTCAATCCTTCTACTGGAAATGCTCAGAATCCTTGGCAATCTGTGACTCCTGTTAACAATCCTAATAATTCACCATATGCTATGGCAATATCACAACCACAGAAAAAGGATCATAAGCCAAAAATATTCGCAGCAGTGATCGTAGGTTGCTTAGTTGTAGCTATTGCGGCTCTTATTATTACCTTGTTCCCAAAGAAGGACAATAATGTATATACCAATACGATTGAAGCCCTGGGGAAGAATCTTGAGTCTGGTGGATTTACAATGAAAATCGTGGGATATGACCAAAATACGACTGCAAAGCTGAAGTTTAATCCAAAGAAATCAGAAATAGCATTGTTAGTACAAGATGACTATACGGATGATAAGTTCTGTTTGTATAAGGATACTCTCATGAGAGTTGATGATAATGAGAATTCTTATGAAATAAACAATATTGAGGATGAACTAAATTATTTATATCGTTATTATAAATATTTTGATGATATCTCAAAGATTTCTGATATTGATTTCAAAAAGTTATGTAAAGAAGTCAATAAAGATATGTATGGCGAGGATTACTTAGATTCTATTGATTTCGACAAGGATATGGAACAAGAAATTGATGAATTTGTTGATGGTTTGAAAAAGATAGAGTCAAAGTTGAATGACAAAAAATATCTTGAAGATAATTTTCTTTATACAACAACAAAGTCTGGGAAAAAGACTGTGTACAAGTTTACGATCAATAAAAAGAACGTTGACGAACTACTAGCGGAGGATACTAATGGAGATATCGAAGATTTGAAAGAGGTGGCTGGAGACATTGGCTCAAATCTGAGTAAGGTTTATGTGGAAATTACGATTGAGGAAGGTTATCTGACGGAAATACATTTAGTGTACCAATATAGAACTGTAGATGTTCAAGAAGAATACACGATTAGCTTTAGTGACTTTGGAACAAAAAATTTAGATTCAATGATGGACCAATTAAAAGATTATTATGATAATATGATTCAACTTAATAGGAATTGGGATGACTAAGTACAGGAGAATATAAGGATAAAGTGAGGCAAGTAGTATGAAGTGGGACTATATTCGATGGAAAGTGGCATGGGTTCTAACTATTAGTTTGTTATTGATCGTGGCAATTCGTCCAAAGCAAGCTACGGCACAAGAAAATGAGTTTGAGATCAATGATGGTGTTTTAGTGAAATATAATGGTACTTCAGAATATGTACGTATTCCAGAATATGTGACGTCCATTGGGAAGAACGCATTTAAGGAGTGCTCTGTAGTTAAAGAAGTAGTTATTCCGGATTCCGTTACATCCATTGAGGACCGAGCATTTATATCATGTATTGGGCTAACGAAAGTGATTCTTCCTGATTCTGTAACAAAGCTTGGAAAAGAAGTATTTAACGGGTGCATTGGTTTAACGGAAGTAACACTACCTTCTGGAATTAAGAGAGTACCAGACGGATTATTTTTAGGCTGTAAGTCTTTACATAACATTGAGCTTCCTTTAGGAATAACTACGATTGGAGCTTTTGCGTTTTCTAACTGTACTTCTTTAGATGACGTAGATATGCCAAAAACTCTGACTACGATCGAAGAATATGCATTTCAGGGATGTGGATTTACCGAATTTTCGATGCCTCAGTCCGTAACAACGGTTGGAGGTAAGATATTGTATGGTACTCCATGGCTGTTTGAAAAAATAAAGACGGATCCATTAGTCATCGTAAATGATATTGTGATTGACGCAAGCTATTGTAAGGGGAAAGTACGTATTCCTCAAAATGTTACAGCTATCGCAGACCAAGCATTTGCTAAGTCCTCCATAACAAGTATTTCTATGGAAGACCAGGTAACGTCAATTGGAAAAGAGGCATTCAGCCAGTGTAAAAAACTGACTGCTGCAAAACTTTCCAATCAGTTAGAGCGACTAGAGGAGAAGACGTTTTACAAATGTGTGAAATTGAATCGAATCAACTTTCCTAAAAACCTGAAATCCATCGGAGATTTTTGTTTTGAAAGTTGTAAATCTCTAAGTAAAACCATAACATTTCCGAATGGGTTAACTACCTTAGGGGCGAAATGTTTTGTAAACTGTAGCAAAGTTACAGAGTTCGTATTTCCAAAAACGCTTACAGAAATTAAAACATATCCATTTAAAGGAACGGCATGGGATGCGAAACAGGATGGAGAATTTGTAATCATTAATCAGATTTTGTGCCGCATCGGTAATTACAATTTACAGGAACATGCAGGATGTATGGTATTACCAAATACTATTAAGAAGATCAGCCCATATGTATTTTACAAAAATAGAATGACTAGTATTGTGATTCCTAAGTCAGTGAATAAAATAGGTCATCATGCATTTAGTAAGAACATATTCCTTGAAAAAGTCACAATGTCAGCTAGTACGATTTTAGAAGAAGATGTCTTTAAAGATGCGAATGAAAATCTAAAGATATTTAGTGTCAATAATTCAAAAGCAAAAAAATATGCGTTAAGTAATGGAATTAAATTTGAAACCATAGGCTTTGAACAGACTCAGTATTCGATGTCTCTTGATAAACCATTAAGACTTTATTTAAATTGTAAGGCAAATTGCGCCTGGTCTAGTGGTGATCCCAATATCGCAACGGTTAATGCCAAAGGAGTGATTACAGCTAAGACCCAAGGTACTGTAATTATTACAGCAAAACTATATGGCAGAAGATATCATTGTACGGTGACGATCGAGTAAGTTGTGCTTAAATACAAAGGAGGTGCTGTAGCGATTTTTTTAAAATCGCAACAGCACCTCCTTTGTATCTTATGGGACCAACTTTAATTTTGTGCGATTGTGCCAAATCGGGAAAAATTTGTGCTGTAGGCACAAGAAATCAAGATTCCGGCACAAAGCTCCGAAATATTGTCCAACAAAGAAAAATAAAAGAAACCAGCGATAAACAGCTATGTGAAAAATACGGCCCAGTGAAAAAAACAGCAAAAAAACAAATGAGCGTTAGAGGCGGGTGATCATATTAGAATTTGGCTAAGTCCGGCCGCTAGGGAAAGGCAGCCAAATTCTAATATGATCACCTACCTCTCTCTTCATAGCCTTTCTGCTGTTTTTTCACAGCTATTTATTACAGGTGAAGCATCAACGTTGGACGGCTGATTCTTTTTGTAATTAAGAGCAGGCAACCAAGATTACAGATTAGTAAAGCGATGGCATACAGAATGGACCAGAAGAGTGGATTACGTGTGAAACTAGTAATCACGAAAACAGGAACTACAAACAGGCTGCCAATGATTGTGGATACATAGAGACCATAACGAGGGGTTCTTAATACTGCGGACAGTATCCCTGTAAGGAAAATCATTAGAGTGCAGGAAAGCATAGTTACTGGATATACCAGAATCCACTCTGAAGACGTATACGACGCGAAAACAAAAAATCCATGTAATTGATATTGGATTAACCCCACTGCTACTTGGGAAAGCAAAGAGGAACTTACCAAGACAACGATAGATACAAGGATCGGTAGTAGACTTTTCCCAAGAAACATAGAAGAAATCTTGATCGGAGTAGATAGCAGTGATTCCCCGGTTTTATAAGTTTTTTCTCCACCTATAGCGTAAGAAACTAGGTTCGTAGGAATACGAGGCATCATTAAAGCAATCAGTATGATGGCGAAAGATATGTTCACGGATTTATTTGCATAGGCAAGTAGGCAAAGGAAGATCGCAGGCGAAAAGATAAGGACGAGGTAATTCAATTGTAACGTATGTAATTTGCAAAAATACCTTACTTCATGACGAAAGACTGCGCTTACCTGTGATTTGGGACTATGACTACTGTCAGTTTCATAGCAATGACTCTTCGAGACAGTATTCCTCTCATAAAAAATGTAACGTTTTCTTTGTCTTATCAAACAAGCAAATATTACTAAAATGATAGTCATAAGCAGACAATAAACACATAATGAAATTAGGATGGCTAGTTTTATACCTGTAAATAAGATGGATATCAGTACGATCAAAAGTAAACTTAGTGGGTAAGCAATCAAGGTTATCTTACGATTCGCACTGGCAGTGTTCGTTGCATTTAAGGACGCATAAGTCCCAAGTTTGCAGATTGCATAAAAAGTGAGCCAAGAACTGAGAAGAATGATTGCGGAAACGATAAGATGCTTGTCACTAAGGATAACAATACCCAAAGAAGTTACACTAAAGAAGACCGTAGCAAAGGTAAAATAAAACAAACTCTTTCCATGTAGCAGATGCTCCATTTGTATAGGAGTCGAAAGTAAGGATTCCAATGTTTTCTGTTCTTTTTCGGTAGCAAAACTATCAACGAGGAGTGGTTTTAATAACATTATTACCGTGATAACAGTCATGGTAGTGCTTGTCTGCAGATTATGAAGAAAGACCGGGCTGATATAGCCTAAGATCAGAATGGCGATCAGATAATAGACCTGCATTCCTTTTTCCTGGCGAAATAACTTGAGTTGATGATGAAAAACAGTCTTACACTCTCTCATAAGATCACCTCCTAGTTTCCAAATCCATATATAATTTTTCTAAGCTGAACTGCCCATCTTCTAAGTATTCCTTGCTATCCTTTAGGGAAGACATGGAAGCAGTAAAAATATTGACGCCCTGACGCATGATCGTAATTTTATCACATAATTTTTGTACTTCCTCTAGATTATGTGTTGTCATGATGATTGTTGTTTTTTCTTCTTTGGCTAGCTTGATTAGCATTGCTCTTAAATCCATCGTACTCACTGGATCCAAACCATTCGTTGGCTCATCCAGTAGCAGGATCCTTGGCTTATGTAACATCGCACGGATTAAAGCTACTTTCATTCTCATGCCAGTAGAAAATCCTTTCACTACTAATATCTTCTGATCCAACAGATGAAACTGTTCTAATAGTTCGTCCATTCGATGATTGGCTTCCTTTCGTGGAATCCCATAAAGATCAGAATAATAGATGAGATTGTCATAAACAGATAAAGATTCATATAAACCAACATCTTCAGACAAAACTCCACATAAATTTCGTACGGTATTTCTTTTGATTAGTGGGTCCTGCGAAAAAACAGTAATATTTCCAGAATCAGGCTTTAATAATCCAAGCATTAATCGAAGTGTCGTTGTCTTTCCAGCTCCATTATGTCCAAGCAAGGCATGAATTTCTCCTTCTTTAAATGATAGGTTAAGGTCATGAATGGCATGGACACCACCAAAACTTTTATTGACATGATCAAATACAATCGTATTCATAAATAAGCCTCCTTATGTATAGTTAACTCAACATTATATGTATAGCATACCATACATAAATTGTTCAGTCAACTATACATAAATAATAACTTATGAAGCATTTTCTTGACCATTTTCTTTTCTGTGAGTATACTGTATATAACAGAGCATTGAAATAGGACAAAGTGTCGAACAAGGTAAGGGCATTGTAGTAAGACATCATGATGATAAGGAGGGAGTTTGTCAAAATTAAGAGGATTGGTTTTGGCAACAGATTCTATGAAAACCAAAATACGTGATCTAAGAAAGGAAAGGCGTATCTCTCAGGATGAGCTAGCCAAGGCGGTACATGTGACACGGCTTACAATAACATCGATTGAGAATGAAAAATATACGGCTTCGCTACCTCTTGCATATAAGATTTCGAAGTTTTTTGGACTTACAATAGAAGAAGTATTTGATTTCTCAGATTTGGAGAGTGATGAAGATGAGTAAATTCGAGCATACAATAAAGAAACGGATGCATATAAAAATTGTATTTTGTATTGCTGGAGCGGTTGCATTTTTAACCGCAATCATATTGAAATCAGTAACGAAAAACAACAGTCAGGGAACTGATGATTTTCCAATAGCTGTTCTGATCGGAATGTTTGGTGGAATGGAGGCGTTCTCAATTCCTACCATTCTGTCTTATCGTAAGGCATTAAAAGACAAAGAGGCATTGGAAGCATTACATATAAGTGAAACAGATGAACGGAATCAGATGATCGAGTGGAAAACCTGTCGCACCTGCTTCTACATAACATTGACTTTGCTTGGATATGCAGCATTGATTACTGCATTTTTTAATAAAACCATATTCTTTACGCTGGGAGTTACTTTGATCCTTCTTTGCGTCATTTATGTAACTGTAAAAATTATATTTACGAGAAAAAGTTATCGATAGATAGGCTGCTTTTTTTTACGTTAGTAATCTCGAATCAAAGTTAAGAAAGGTGAGTGTAGGGAGTGCTCTGATAACACTTTCTACAATATAAAGTTATGCAAACTACAATTAATCCAATTACAAGACAGGACTATCCAGATCCCGATGTTATTCGTGTTAAGGATACCTATTACATGGTTAGTACGACGATGCATTTTATGCCAGGATGTGTCATCCTTCGTTCGTATGATCTCGTCCACTGGGAAATTGCCTCCTATGTTTATGACAGATTAGAAGAGACGAATGAAGAATGCTTAAATGAGGCGAATGCTTATGGAAAAGGAATGTGGGCGGCCTCCATCCGTTATCATAAGGATACCTTTTATGTTTGTTTTGTCGCCAATGATACTCATAAGACGTATTTATTCTACTCCAAATCGGTGGAAGGTCCTTGGAAACGTCAGAATATAGAAGGCTTTTATCATGACTGTTCCTTATTATTTGATGACAATCGTGTTTTTATCGTTTATGGAAACAAAGAAATCAAACTGACGGAGTTGAATTCTAAGTTGACCGCTCCTAAGATCGGCGGTTTGAATCGAACTTTGGTCAATGATATTGGAAACAATATGCTAGGATATGAAGGTTCTCATTTATATAAGATTCATGGGAAATACTATCTATTCTTAATCCATTCGTTAAAGACAGAATGGAGACGTGTGGAAGCATGTTTTGTCTCGGATTCGTTAGTAGGAGAGTTTATCGGTGGAGACGTTTTTAATGATGATCGTGGTTACTGTAATCAGGGGGTAGCACAGGGGGGAATTGTGGACACTCCGGATGGAAAATGGTATGCGATCTTATTTCAAGATTCTGGTGCGATTGGAAGAATGCCGATTCTAATTCCAATGCATTTTGAAGGGGATCTTCCGGTAATCGGAATCAATGGGAAGGTACCAGAAATGTTCGAAATCAAGAGTACCAAGCCAGAGTACATATACCAGCCATTACAGGGAAGTGATGATTTTAACTGGAAGGAAAAAGAAGATGGAACTTTCGAAATGCCGAAGTTCTGGCAGTGGAATCATAACCCGGATCACCGTTACTGGACGATGGATTCTAAGAAGAAGGCCTATGTAATCACAACTGGAAAGCTTTGTGAGAATGTAGAACAGTCTGTCAATACGCTAACGCAGCGTATGTATTATCCAAGCTGTGAAGGAAGCGTAACTGTGGATGGCAGCCAGATGAAAAACGGTGATTACGCAGGGATTTGTGCATTTCAATCGTGTTATGGAATCATTGCCTTAACAAAACAGAACGAGAATTATTATCTTGTGATGATCGAACGCAATCCAGAGAATTCAGGCAAGGAACTGTTAAATAAGGGATTACAACCAGAACAGGAAGTTGCTCGAATTAAGCTGGATACTAGTATTGTAACCTTAAAGATTCATGCGGAGTTTGATCAGATGAAGGATACTGCATCGTTCTATTTTAAAGAAAATGGTGTCTGGAAGCAGTTTGGAAAAGAGCATAAGTTATACTTCTTGCTTGACCACTTTACTGGATGTCGTTTCGGACTATTTTGCTATGCAACAAAAGAAATCGGCGGGAGTGCTGCATTTATGAAGTTTGAATATGAATACTAAGGAGCAAAAAGAATATGGAAGAAAGAATAATGTTAACTGAGACAGAACGTCTTATTTTAAGAAGATTTCAAAAACGGGATTTAGAGGATTTATATGAATATCTATCAGATCCTGAAGTTGTAAAGTATGAACCGTATCAGCCAATGACAAAGAAAGAGACCGAAGATAACTTAAACTGGAGAATTTCCACAGATGAGATGATCGCAGTTGAACTGAAAGAGAATCATAAGTTGATTGGAAATATCTATTTGGGAAAACGAGAGTTTGAAACGTTGGAGATGGGTTATGTATTTAATCAGAACTATTGGCGAAAAGGTTATGTAAAGGAAAGCTGTAATGCATTGATCAAACAGGCATTCGACAACGGAACCCATCGAATCTATGCGGAATGCGATCCTGAGAATCCAAATTCCTGGAAGCTCCTTGAATCACTTGGTTTTGTAAGAGAAGCATTTCTAAAACAGAATGTATACTTCTGGAAGGATGAGAATGATCAGCCAATTTGGAAGGATACTTATATATATTCCTTATTGAAAAGATAATAAATAAAGGATTTAAGAAGAATAATTGTACTTAAAGATTATTAAAGCCTAACTTAAAGAGAAGGAGAACATTATGAAACAGATTACGCTTGAACTAGATTGCCCGAAAGGTATTTATGAGATAAGAGAGAATACAAATTATCCTACTGCGGTACATAAAGTCTATCATTCTAATACAACGAAACTTGATCGAGGAGTGAATATTTTGCTCCCGGTTAACTATAACGAAGAAAAGAAATACCCAGTACTCTATATGTTACATGGTATCTTTGGAACTGAAAATACGTTATTGTATGAAACAGAATGTTATTTGCCACAGATTGCAGAAAACCTACGTTTAGATGGAAAAGCAGAAGAGATGATCATTGTTTTTCCGAATATGTATGCAACTTGTGATCCAGAACAAAAACCAGCATTCCAACAGGAAGCAGTAAAACCATATGATAATTTTATTAATGATTTAGTAAATGATTTAATTCCTTACATAGAACAAAACTATTCCGTTTACACCGATCGAGATCATCGGGCTTTGCTTGGATTCTCCATGGGTGGTCGGGAAACCTTATTTATTGGTTTAAATCGACCAGATCTTTTTGGTTATTTTGGAGCAATCTCACCTGCACCTGGTCTGACAGCTGCTACGGATGCGATGATGAGCCATCCAGGTCAGATGAAACCGGAAGAATTATATATTAATGACGATTGTTACCTTCCTCACCTTTTACTTGTTATATGCGGAACCAATGATCAGGTCGTCGGAAAATATCCAGAAAGTTATCATAAGATTCTAACGGAGAATAAGGTAGAACATATCTGGTATGAGGTCCCTGATGCTGAGCATGATGATTTTGCAATTCGTAGTGGATTCAACACCTTTATTCGTAATATATTTCATTGTTAAATTGGAGAATTGTATGAAATTAGAAACGAAACGATTAGAAATCGTCGTACTTAATAGTGAACAGTTAAATCTATTGGCAAATAACTTAAAGCAACTAGAGAAACAATTAGATTTTTCCTATCAGGGAGAATCGCTGGAAGGGCATTTTCTTGAAATCATCAAAGAACAGATTAATGTTACAAAAAATGACGAGAGGAATTATCCTTATCACAGCTTTTGGTTGATGATACGAAAGAGTGATCGTGTTGTCGTAGGTTCTGCTGACTTTAAGGATGTACCAAATGAAGCTGGTGAAATCGAAATTGGTTATGGTCTTGCCAAACAGTTCGAGCATCATGGCTATATGACAGAAATGGTGGAAGCAATGTGTGAATGGGCATTGCAACAGGATAAAGTAAAAAGCGTGATTGCAGAAACGTTAAAAGAGAACGTAGCTTCTCAGAGTGTGCTAAAACGCTGTAACTTTAGTCTTGATAGAGAAAATGAGACGTTCTGGTGGAGGCTTAAGAAATAATAAAAAGACTCCAAATAACAACCATAAAAAGGAAAAGATAGTAGAAATCATGTGAGAAATCAAGCGAAAATGGATATATAGTTATTAAGTATTTTATGGTATAAATAATACATAGCGTTCTCTTAAAACATTTGGAAATTACATATGAAAGGGGATTTATGAATTACAAGATACTTAATCAGTATAATGAAGATGTTAATCATTTGGTAGCTAAAGTAATGAGATATGTTGCAGTCTTGATCATGTGTGTTGGATTAGCGACGTTACTGCATATTTTTATCATTGATGGAGTTATCATGATGTATATCATTATGTGTTCCTTGGTTTGTTTGTTCATCCCAACAATATTGTTTGATGTACTTAAGATCAATAAGGCATGGGCTGAATATTTCGTATTGGGTTTGGTTGTTTTATATATTGGTTTACTGTACTCAATGCTATCCTATCACGTGGTGATCATGTTCTTATTTCCATTTATACTTGCAAGTTTGTATAATAAACGCAAATATATAATCTATGTATCCGCGTTA
>JAQXNU010000243.1 GCA_029098165.1 Clostridiales bacterium | reverse complement strand
CTTATGAGATTTCTTTGAAGTAACTAATGCAATTCTCTTCTGTTTTCCTATCTGATAACCTTACTCGGCCGTATGTTTATGTGGTTTCAACCACATATATACAGGTATTCCAATTAATATCAGACCAACCGCAATCAGAATCATTTCAATATGTGCACTCTCTTTTCATGCCGAATGGCTTTTCTTATCTGTTCAACTGTTAATCCGAGGGTTCTCAGATAAGCAATCTTTTTTAATATCTTCTACATCCTTGATAGACCTGTTAGTACTTCGATTTCCTTAATTGTCATAGTTTTTATCTTCTTTCTATCACTAAAATAATCGATAAACCTTGTTTATAGTCAATACTTTATTCTATTTTTTATAAAAAGGCTCCGCTTATATATCTCCTAATTATATCATGTATGATTATTATGTATTTTAGTTATATATAGATATGTACTATAATAATCTCACAATCGATCGATTACTATTATGTATGGAGGTACTTTTATGTCAGATTGGAATGTATCCTTATATCAAAAATTTACAAAAGATAGACAACAGCCAGTATATGACTTAATTCATCGTATCGAATCGGACCACATTACTACGATTCTTGATGTCGGTTGTGGTTCAGGAATGAGCACTCTCCCATTAAAGGAAGCCTATCCGAATGCCACAATCACAGGAATTGATTACTCTGAAAATATGCTTGCCTCAGCGAGAGAAAAGGATGCAACAATAACTTGGAAACAATGGAATTGTAACTACTCCTTTCGTGAGTTTGGAAAGTTTGATCTTGTCTTCTCAAATGCTGCTCTGCAATGGTTAACCAATCAGGCTGCATCTCTTGAATACATGGCAGAAGTGGTAGCACCCAATGGTACCTTAGCCATCCAAATTCCGTTATTTCAACAGTTACCAATCGAGGAATGTATCCGTAAAGTAGTTACATGCTATCCAGCAGAATTATTTCAAGAAGTAACTCAAAATCCCTGTGTATGTTATACTCCTGAGTATTACTATAACGAAATTATCAAACATTTCTCCAAGGTTCACATGTGGAAGACGGAATACTATCAGATCATGGACTCTCCGAAAGATATTGTCGAGTTCTATCGAAGTACTGGACTACGTCCATATCTGAACTTGTTAAATGAAACTAAAGAGAAAGAATTTCTAGAGCGAATTCTAATCGAAGTTCAAAAGAAATATCCTGTACAGTCGAATGGTAAAGTACTATTTGAGTTCTCTCGACTGTTTATTGTTGCTAACCAGTGACATGTAATCTTACGAGTGATTATATCATATTTTCATAAAAAAAGAATTCTCCAACGAGAATTCTTTTTTGTTGTTTTCATTTGACTATGGTCAAAGATAAGAATAATAATAAAATAATTCAACTCTTTTTATTCAAATACTTCATCCTTTCATCTTAAGAATGCCATAATACCTTCATTGTACCGAGTAACAAATCATAAGTCATTTCTCGCCTCATTTCTCGATTTTCTTCCTTATTGTTAAAAAATCTGCTTTCCTGATTGCGATGTTCTCCTCGTTGCATCATATTTTCATTCGAATTATTGTATTTACGATTTTTATACATAAAACTACTCCTTTCGTCGAGGTTTCTTCCTGTTGCCTCTTCTTTATGAGTAGATTATATCTGTATCAAAATCGTTTTTCTTGACTTTTTTTATACAATTTTGTCCGGTCTCACTCTATGATTCAATGATTTCTTCGATATTGTAATTATTTCTGTACATCAATACATCGGTTATGTAATAGTTCTTTTCATTTATGCTAATTTACATCTTTATTTTGATTCTTCATACTGCATCGGCACATATGCAAGATTCCCCACGTTATCTCATCAGTATAGTGAACATCCGTGTGGATCATCGAACGCCAGTCAGCTGCGGTTGCCTTAATGCATGGGAAATCCTTGCATTCTTTACAGATCATAGAACCATTCTCCTGTGAACAACGTTTTGCCTTGCAAAGATCATCCTTACAATAGCAGTTATCACTATAGCATCCTTCACAACGCATGCTCCAATCCGAATCGCCCCACATTTTATTAAGCTCTGGAATCATGATTGCACGCATCTCATCGGTAACATTTATGAATTTGGATCGTAAGGATTGTCTTTTGCCCTTGTTTAAACTTAAGTTCGTCCTTACCATTTCCGATTTCATCCAATCGGTATCTTCCACGCATAAAGACCATAGTTTCATGACTTACCTGTTCTAGAACTGTCATATATCACCGTTACCTCCTCTATTATTCATATAGCTTTTCATGGTTTGTATCAATACTTATAATTTCTTTATTTCATCTACAATCATATGAACTGATTTTTTGCTTGTATCAATCTTAATTGTATCAAGGACATCATACATTGGTATTCTTTCAATGCTTTTCTCAATTACATCAACCATTCGCTTTCCTTTTGCTACATCTGATATCAGTCTTTTTCGAAGACTATCTTCATCAGTAATTAATGAAATATTCCTAACAATACAATTTCGTACGTCAAGTCTTTCGATGATTGAATCAATACTGGACTGTTTATGCATAACCCAACAAAAAATGATATTCTCATATGCTGAACAATGTAAGAAATTATTTAGCATATAACAGATATTATCGATGACCATCGTTTTTGTCTCTTCATTTACTTGGAAAGGGCTAGCATCCCAACACCAGTCCCCGTCCAAAAAGACGCTATGAGGTAAATCTTTTTTTAATTGTTGGCACACTGTCGTCTTCCCAACTCCCATTGTACCACCAATAATATACAATGTTTTCATTTTGATTTCTCCATAAAATAGGTATCATTTTTTTATCACAAGTTTCATTCTAAATCTATTTTTAGGGATTTAATTTTTGCAAGTATACCAACGTCATGAAATTCACGACCAAAAGGATAATAATGCAATAAACCTTCTTGAATGTATCCATTCTTTTCTAATACACGAATAGATGCTTTATTTTCTTCCCTAACTAATCCCTGTATACGCATCAAACCTAACTTGTTTATTCCAAATTCTGTTACGTTTCCCACAATTTCTGTAGCTATATTTTCTCACAAAAATTCTCTTGCAATGTGATACGATATCTCACCAGTTGTTTTTTTTTACAAAACCACCGAGATCAATACGTCCAATTACTTTACTAGTCTTTTTATCTCTGATACACCAGGTAAAAACAAGTTTACGTTTCAACAAACGCTCATTAACATTCCTTAACCAATTCTTTATATGAGGTTCTTGATCAAATACTGGGACCCCACCGCCCAAGTATCTCTGCACCTCAGCATCTCTAATAAAACGGAAGTTGTAAACATTGCTATTCTACAATATACCGAGCTAATTCAAGAGCTATATCAAAATGCCCCGAATCGTGCTGTGTATGTTTTATTTGGTTCTTTTTCATTCTTTCGTCCCACTTAGGTGAATCTAACAAATCACCACAGGTAAAGAAGAAATAGGCATTTAAATTTCTAAAATCACACATAGCTTGAACTGCTGCACATTCCATTTCAACCGAAATGCACCCATCAGCCTTGCGTTTTTCAAAGTTGCCTATCGTTTCTCTATGTACGGCATCCGTAGTCCATGTTTTTCCTTTCACATAAGGTAAACCGGCTATTTCCATAAACTGAGATACTACATCAGCATTTTTGACCTCAATATAATCAGAAGCAGGTACATAATGATAAGATGTTCCTTCATCTCTATATGCAAAAGTTGGCACCATAATCTTACCTCGAGCAATCTCCTTGTTAAGACAACCTGAACCACCAAACACTACATACTTGTCTGTGCTAATAATCGATAAAGAGTCTTCTATATCAGCAACGCATCCAGGTGCTCCTACATAAGACATATAAACTGCAAAATATCTATTTTCATACTCAAATCCATAAATTGGATTGGCACCGTTAGAAGAAAATAAATCACCGATTTTTGTACATTCATAATTCTCCAAAACATATTTTAGAATTACATGAGAGAAAGTTAAAATACAAGCATCAACCTTGACAGCATTTTCGTTTCGATTAACCTTAATTATTTCTTCTGTTAAATCTTCAAATGTATCTGTTATCATCTTGCATACTTCCTAGAAACAGTTTAATTTCGATTGTCTTTTTCCTCATCACATATGTGAATTCTCTAAGTTACAATCACAAATGGTGTAAACGACTGTAACCTAGAGAAATTTAATATCTGAACTGTATCCAAAAAAATGGAACAGTTTCATACTTTCTTCCGTGTCAAGAAAACTCCAACGATTGCTCCAATAAGGATGATCGGTGCTAATCTGACAAACAGCCATTCAAATGTGTGAAAAGCCACTCCGAAAATGGCTGTTTCAGGGTCATTATAATCCCAACCTAAGTAAGGACTATTAAGTACTATTAACACCACAGAAATAGTTACTATGATCGTACACAATGAGATAAGTAGCCAATGAAGTATTTTTCTTCTCGTGACCTTCCTTTGTGCAAGTTGTAAGTTTATAATCTCCAGTTTTTCGGAAATCACTTTTAAGTCATCAACTTTTGACTCAATAACAGATTCACCAAGCAAAGTGCTTACGGGAGTTTCAAGCGCTTCCGATATGGAGATTAACATATCAGAATCAGGAACTGACAATCCTTGCTCCCATTTCGAGATTGTTTGCCGTACCACATTCAGCTTGATCGCAAGTTCTTGTTGCGAAAGTCCTTTTGATTTTCTGATTGCTTTAATATTTTCATTTAACATTAGGGATAAGCTCCTTTCTTTTAGTTGTTACCACAATTGTATAAGGAACTACCCGTTGCTACAAGCAACGCATATTAACTTCTTGCGGATTATTCAAAAGGGAATTTATAATATGATCTATCGTTGTTTCACCTTTAACATTAAATTCATCATTAAAACGCTCAATTGTTCTGCAGCGCTTATAGTTGCTTTTCTTATCATTACGTCCTCCACGGATTCATCAGTTTCACTATAAAACTTTACGCATAAACATTTCCATTGGTTGTTCAAAAGGAGTTCCGTCAAATAACAATCCGCCACAATCAACATATCCTAACTTACGATATAAATGCTGTGCGCTTTCATCTACTTGTGTAGATATAAGTGCCATCTTATATCCTTCTTTTCTCAACTCATCTTCCCAAGCAAGAATCGCTTTAGAACCATATCCTTTTCCACGTTGGTCTTCGCATATATAGATCAAATTCATAAATGGGAGATTGTCCCACAGTATTGTATGAAACATGGTTCCTATCAACTTGTCATTTTCACATATTACATATCCACTTTTCGTAAAAACTCGATATTCAAACTTAGTATCATCTACATGCTTATCAATACTCATTACAAATTCTTTATCCTGTGAACTCAGTAATCTAATATTCATATATCTTACCCTTTCTTTATGTATTTTCTATGCATTGTAATAGAATGAAAATTTGAAATTATCAAATTCCTTGTATAAATATAATAACAATTCCCTTGTCAATACAAATCGTGCTTACATATTTTTTGACATTGTGCCGCATCATCAAAGATAAATTCAACAACCCAAGGCATCCGGCACCTTATTTTTTCATAATCATCATAGCCAAATGAGCAATCGAAGTAATTAATAATCGTACTCAATGCTGTCCCATGACTTCCCACTATAATATTCTTTCCAGCATATTTATTAAGCAATAAGCTTAAAGCCATTATACTTCTTTCCTGAACTTCACTTAAGCATTCCCCATCTGACAATTTATAATTAAAATCCGCCCATTGTTTCTTGGTGAATGATGAAAAATCTTCAATCCAACCACTATCTACTTTTCTTTCACGAAAATCGTCTATTAACTCAATTTCAAGATTAGCGGAATCTGCAAATTCTTTTATTGTATCTATTGCTCGTTTGAACGGACTAGATACAGCAATATCAATATCTTTATCCTTCATAAATGCTGTAACAAGTCTCCGATCTTCCATTCCTTTAGCAGATAATTCACGTAATAAATCATTATGATTGTTATAATTAGGTTCTGCATGACGCACAAAAAATACTCTTGTCATAATTACATCCCTTTCCTTACCAACAGGAACATCCAGACCTGTATCATTAGCCTTTCATCTTATCTAACACTAGCTTCTAATATACTGAGTTTCACTTGATCACAATCAATTTTAGCTTGGGCACCCATTGGGAATATTGACATTGGTGTTCTGTGCATAAAATCTACATTCGTAAGAATTGGAAGTTTCTCATTTTTCACTTCATATTGAAAGAACTTTAATACACACTTTTTTTCCTCATCACTTAATTGATTCATTAGGACACCCGCTGCATTTGAGAAAATCCCAGCTGCTCCCAAAGCACGCAAATCATGTAATAATACCAATGAGCTACCATATGGTGAAATTGTATCTAGCATAATAATACAATCATTGAAGAATTCAGGCTTTGGAAAATATTCCGTTCCCATGATTTGTCTTAATGGGCCAATACATCCACCAAATAACCTTCCATTCGCTATTCCTTGACCTTGGATCAAATCATATCCCGTATTTTGTGTCCATTTTATCTCATTTTCTGTCACATCATTCCACTCAATTTTAGTATATGCATCACATGGTTTAACTTCACCAATACACTCGGTAGAAAACAAGTATTTTGTTATTGCATTTTTTGTATATTCATCAATTTTCGCAGGTTGGGCGATTGGTGTTAAAACATTAGGGCCATAATATGCTCTTACACCAGCTTTAGCGAACACAGCCATCCATGAAGTAATGTCCGAATATCCCATAAAGACTTTAGGATTATTCCTAATTACATTTAAATCAATATATGGAAATAACCGATATGAATCATCGCCACCCATCATGCAGATAATACCATTAATGTCTTGATTCTCTAATGCCCACATAAGGTCGTCTGCTCTTGCCTCTGGGTTTTCATATAATTTTGAACTACCTAATAAAGCGTTTGGTGTAGCAACCACATGGACTCCCCATATTTCTTCTAATCTTTTTTTACCTTGTATGTAACGTCCAAACATATCCGCATCCCCAGCTCGTCCACCAGAAATTGAAATGAGAGCAATTGTGTCCCCTTTATTTAATTTATTTGGTACAATTAACTTCTGCATTTTACATCCTCTACCTTTTTTCATCTATACTTGCTTGGAGCATCACTTTTGATAGAACACATGTTACCAATCAGAAACACTTATGTATTTATTATTGTCCTAATTAATGAGTCCATTTTTTCAACACAATTTCTAACATATCCTTCATAACTGACTCTCATTATAGTCCATATTCACACATTTATCAACAAATAGCTTTTAGTCGCTTGTATCTTTATAAAATAAGTGGACACGTAAAGTAAATATACATTATGATAAAGTAGACACAAGAAGAAGGTATCTACATATGTCCACAAGACGAACTGGAACTCAATATGAAAAGGACTTCAAGAGCGCAATGGACATTAAAAAAGATGACTCCGATAGAATATCGAAATCATCTTCTTTATATCGCATAGCTTCTTTTTAGTACTCTATTTATTGGGTACATTTCTAATCACATAAATACAGTATTATTCCGACCTTGTTACTTATTCAAACTCTGGGATTTCATAGTTCCACTCAGTCTAAAACTCAGTAAAAACACACTCTTCTCAATTCATTTTTCCATGAGATATGGCATTTTTCCATCTGTTCCAGAAGTAAAGTGTATCATATGTGTATCACG
>JAQXNU010000242.1 GCA_029098165.1 Clostridiales bacterium | reverse complement strand
ATTATGTTTATCGTGCTTTGTGCGGTATGTATGGTTTTTTCCGGATACTCTCCGTCTTATGTAATGTATGAGCTGTTTGGACGACTTTCCAGAAACATGTTTATCGTGCTTTCTCTGATCATACCAATCGTTGCTGGTATGGGTATCAACTTTGCAATCACCACAGGTGCAATGGCAGCACAGATTTCCTGTCTCCTGGTTTTGGAGTGGGGAATTCCGGGGATTGGAGGATTTCTTGTCACAGTATTGCTGACCGTTCCGTTAGCAAGTTTGTTTGGATGGCTGATTGGTAAATTGTTCAACAAGATGAAAGGTCAGGAAATGATAGGTGGTCTTGTAATCGGCTATTTCGCAAATGGTTTATATCAGCTTTTGTTTCTGTTCATTTTTGACAATATTATTCCGATTAAGAACCCGAATTTGACAATCAAGGGCTCTAAGGGTATCGCAAACACGATGGACCTTTCCAAAGAGGGTGGCATCGCTTCTTCTCTGGATAAGCTTTGGAGACTGCCTTTCCATCAGGCAGTGTTGGTTTTTGCGGCAGTGATTGCTGTGATTCTTATCATTGCACATGTAAAGAGCCACAAAAAAGATACAAAAAAACTTGTAATACAGCTTGCAGTATTGGCCGTGGCAGCGATTGTGGCACAGCTTGGACCGGTAAAAGAATTGTTCTCCATGGTAAATATTCCGATGATCACATATGGATGTGTTGCACTGTTGTGTCTCTTTAATATTGTAATCATGCGTACAAAGCTGGGGCAGCAGTTCCGCGCAGTTGGACAGAACGGTACGGTGGCGAATGCTTCCGGTATTAATGTAAATCATATACGTATTATTGCGATTATTTTCTCCACTGTTCTTGCAGGATGGGGACAGCTGATTTTTGTGCAGAACATGGGCGCATTCCAGACTTATGGAGCACATGGACAAGTAGGCCTGTATGCAGGTGCTGCAATTTTGGTAGGTGGTGCGTCAGTAGTTCGTGCAACCAACACCCAGGCGATCGTAGGTACGATTTTGTTTCATTTGATGTTCATTCTTGCACCGGCTGCAGGAAAGAATCTCTTCGGAGATGCTGCAATCGGCGAATACTTCCGTGTATTCCTCTGCTACGGCGTAATCGCAGTTGCTCTGGTTATGCATGCATGGAGTGAGAACGCAAGAAAAAAGAAAAAATCCGTTCAGTAAAACGGGCATAGAATAAAAGAAGAAAACACCCTTTACGATGGAAAAGTGAAAAATATAGGCTTTTCCTGGAAAAAGGGTGTTTTTTGAATTTTTTAAAAAAATTTGAAAAAAACACTTGCAAAATATATTGTACTATGATAATATATAACTCGCTGAAGTCGTCAAGTAAATGACACTTAAGAAAATGGCTCCATGGTCAAGCGGTTAAGACACCGCCCTTTCACGGCGGTAACAGGGGTTCAAATCCCCTTGGAGTCACTAATTTGAAAAGGCTATATTAATAATCAACTCAAACTATGAAGAGATGATTATTAATATAGCCTTTTTGTGTGAAAGAAAAAGGCGTTAAGTTATTAAAATCTATATGGGGCAATTGTATTTGGAATAGAAGATACTATACATGTTTTTGTACAAGTGTCTTACTAAAAACATATGATACAAAAGTGTTCTTATTTTTATTGAATTACATTACTGAATATGGATTTCATTAAAAGTGAAAAGAGAATGAATAGATGAAGAACGTAGAAAGGTTATCTTATTTCGTAATTCATTATCTGCTATTTATAAAAATAGTGTAATAAATATATAGGTATAGGAAATTATGCTAGAATATGGTAAAATATATCACGTTATATAATAATTAGTTGTTTATAAGGAGAGAGTGATGTATGGCGTGAAGATGTGTATAACAGTGTTATCTGTTCGAGATATAAGCAATAGTATAACAAAGGATTGTTTCATATCAGAATCTACTAGCGTTATCATTGATAAAGGAGATAATGATATATTTAGCATCTGATACCATAAGTAACTTATGACATTGACTTATTTATAACGGAGATATATAACTCAATAATCATTGAAAATGGAGATCTTGACTATATAAGGAGGTGATCGGCATGAAAACTACAGGCCGTGATAAAACAGAAATGATGATTAAGGTGGATATTATTTATTAAAGAGCAGGCATAATGTGCCTGCAGAAAGGGTACTATGCTGAAATTAAAATATTTATTTGAGAATTATGACCTGGCAAAAAAATGTCTTGAACTTTATGAATATGACAAAGAATCCGTTGACGAAATGATACCACAATTTAGAATTTCATCTAATGCAATCTATCCGTTTCGTGCAAGGAAAGATGTGAACAAAATCTGCTGTCTAAGACTATCTCCAGCAGAAGAAAAATTAATTTCTGATGTTATTTCTGAGATTAGACTAATTAAATGGCTGATTGAAAAAGAGTTTCCTGCAATGCGACCTGTCCCTATGAAGAGTGGAGAGTTTACCAAACGAGTACATACGGAATGGGGAATTTTCAATGTTTCTTGCTTTGAGAAAGTGCCGGGTATAAATCTTGAAGACATAGATGGTACGCTTCAAATTGTACGGGGATATGGTCGGACACTTGGAAAACTTCATGCGTTGATGAAAGAGTATCCGTATCCGCAAGATCGACGTAATCATAAATCATTAATTGAAGAGATTGACAACAGACTCAGGGAATATGATGCACCAGAATCGGTTAAGAGGGAATTCATGTATGTGAAAGAGGGATTAGAGCAACTCAATATATCTTCTACTAACTATGGCGTAATCCATTATGATTTTGAACCAGACAACGTATTTTATGATGTGGGTACAGATACTTTCAGCGTAATCGATTTTGATGATATGATACAATGCTGGTATGCTCTAGATGTTGTAAGAGCTATTGATGCACTGGATGACGTTATTGAAGGACCAGAGTTTGGATTGGCAGAAAAGAATTTTCTAGAAGGCTATCAGAGTGTGACTCCATTCATTGAAGAGCAGATGAAGTCATTACCGCTTATGAGGAGACTTGTGCATTTGCAAGAATATGCTACTTTGTTGTATGTGATGAGTGAGCCTGTTGACGAAAAACCAGATTGGATGAAACAATTGGTAGTTAAGCTGACTTTTAAGCTCAAAAAGTTGGAAGAATCTATGACTATGATGCAGCTGCAAAGAGATTGAAAAAGTTTTCATCGTAGTATTTTTGTTCTTCCTAGGATAATCATATATAAGTAGTATAGTAGTTGTTATAGAAATATGCTTCGTAATTATATAAAGAGAGTAGGATGAAGCGTTATCAAGAATACTTTGTAAATGAAATTATGGCTAAATAAGCACAAAAACTCTTCCAGAAATTTTTGTATCTCTGGAAGGGCTTTTTCCTATTAAATAGAAACGGTGAATCACAGATATTTGGTCTTGAACATACTTCAAAATAGTATGCAAGTCGAAAATGAAAGGGCATTTTCATTGAAGTAAAAAGGGATTGCTCGGATTTAAATAGAGATAGTAGCTTAGATGAAATTATCCACTGGCACTAGATTTCAAAACACGTAGAGTGTATTTCTTGATTTATAGGTATAGGACTGGGTATCAGAGCTGGTAATGATATAGGTTATAGATTGTGCATTTACGATATAACATATTGACCCTCTATAAATGGAACATCAGACGAGGAAATAAAGTTTTTCCTCTCTATATTGCATCTCTCTCTTTTAAATTATGAAACTATGGAAACTCAAGAAAATAAGTTATTGACAACTCTTGATGATAGTGCTATACTCATTGGGTTATTTGAAGGTATTAAAATGAATTGTATGCACAATTTAGAAAACTTCAAAAAAACTTTAAAATAAGGGTTGTCAAGCAAAAATAAGTCGTGGGCTTGACCAAAGGTTAAATCGAATCGGAATGATATGAGTTGTGTGGTTTGAAATGTATATAATTAAATTAGCATTCAGTCGATGGACTGAATTTTTTTGTATATAAAGATTTTTCAGTATATTCAGAAATATAGAGGAATTTAAAGCAAGAATGATAAACTATATAATTGTATTTTTGTGTGAGATTATGTATAATATTTAGATAACAGTAGTTCGTACTTTTTGAGGAGATATTAAGTCTTGTAATGGTCAAGCATTTTTGTTACACCACTGCCTAAATTAGTCCAATCGATATCTCACTTCATAGGATGTCTGATAGTTATTGTACGAATGAGGTCGAATCTGGTTATACCATACATAAGCATATTCTGAAATCGCGCGTGTTAATTCTTCATCTGTCCTAAAGTTAAATCTGTAGATCAATTCGGATTTTAAAGTATTGTAGTACCGTTCCATCGGAGCATTGTCGTAGGGGCATCCAGCAGCGCTCATACTCTGAGTGTCTTGATTGCTAAATCGTTAGTAATCCATTTTCCTGTTTCACTTGTGACCACGCTACGATCAAACAGATCAATGATGGTACAATTATATCGCATGGATCCATTGCTAAGAAAAATATATGTAAAGTCTGTACACCAGACTTGATTGGCATTTTGAACTTGGAAATTTTGATTTAAAAGGTTTGGATATATGTTGTGTGCACATCCTTTCTTGTATTCTGGGCGTTTGCGTCGGCAAATACAATGAAGCTGCAATTCTTTATTCATGTACTTGTGAACAGCGCTTTTGCATAAAAAGATTTGTTTTCTAGCAAGAAAAATACGCATACTTCTATAGCCAAGAAAACTGCCAACTTCATGATAGATGTCTTTGATTTCGCGATAGACTTTAGTTTTTTCGGCTTGATATTTTGCTTTTGTATGCTTCAGATAATTGTAATATGCGTTTTGAAATATTCCCATTCGTTTTAATAACCAACGTAAATCAAACTCTTTTTGATATTGGTCGATGAATCGATATGCCACTAACCGATTTCCTTCGCAAAGAATGCCGCTGCTTTTTTTATAAATTCATTTTCTTTTTTCGATTCCTCGAGTTCCTGTCGTAATCTTAGAACCTCCTGCATTAATTCTAGTTCAGATTTTGCGGCATCATTTGTTTGACATTTTTCACGGTATGATCTTATCAAGTTTGAAATAGTGGCTGTACAGACTCCGTATTCAGCAGCAAGCCTGGAAATAGTACAACCATCTTGAATATGTAATTTAACAACTTTCTTCTTTGTTTCTTTTGTGTTTATCTGCATAACTAAACTCCTTTTCTGATAGATATTGTAATCTATTAGGCAGGAGTGTTACAAGTTCAGTATACCACAACATCTTGAGTTAGAGGATAAACTACATATAACTGTAAGTGGTTTTGTGCCACAGTTATAACTAAATAACGTCAGATTACTTCAGAATATGGGATATGAAGTACATTATGCAACAAACTACAAGACTCCGGTATATGGAAGTGACAATTATAGATTAGAGAGAACAGGTAGTGTTCAACATCAGGTGGATTTTGTAAGATCACTCTATAGAGTCTTATCAAATATAAAAGCATATAGACAGTTTAAAAAAGTTTTAAATGAAGATACATATCAGATTATACATTGTCATACTCCAATGGGAGCAGCCATTTGTCGTATGGCATGTAGGAAACATAACAAAAATACTGTGAAGGTAATATATACTGCACATGGGTTTCATTTCTACGATGGAGCACCATTACTTAAGTGGTTGCTATATTACCCGATGGAGTATTTTTTGGCTAGATATCCCTGTGGATGCTATTGTTTTTATAACAATGGGAGAATTGAATAGAAATAAGAATCAACAAGCAGCAATAAAGGCATTAAGTAGGGCGAAGAAAGAATGCTATTATGTGTTGTGTGGAAATGGGCCATGTCAGGACGAGTTGATGGAGCTTGCCCCAAAATTGAACATAGAAAAGAATATAAGTTTTCTTGGCTTTAGAGAGGATATACCAAGAATACTGCATGCATGTGATTGCTATCAGACGCTATCAAAGAGGGAAGGACTCGGAATAGCGTCATTAGAAGCAATGGTAATAAATTATTTTATTGAGAATAGAGAAGGACTTCAATTATATCTTCATGAAAGTCAAAAGATTGTTAAGTCATTTGACCAAAATGAAACTGATAGAGTTATGAAAGAAATCTATAGTAGTCTTATTACTGAGGAGTTAATAGTATGAACATAGAACCAAAACTGTCTGTTATAATGGGGGTACATAATACGGAAGATAAAGTTATTTTGGATAAAGCAATTTTGTCAATCTTAAACCAAACATATTCGGATTTTGAATTTATTATCTGTGATGACGGTTCTACTGATGCTACATGTCAATACATAAAAGAGTATGAAAAGAAAGATAAAAGAATTGTTGTGATTTCGAATCCAGTGAATGTTGGCCTTGCTAAAACGCTTAATAATTGTATTGATATTGCGAGAGGTCAATATATAGCAAGAATGGATGCAGATGATATTTCAAAAATCAATCGTTTTGAGGAACAGATAGGTTTTCTTGAGTGTCATAGCGAATACGCCTTTGTAGGATGCTGTGCAGAATTAATTAATGAAAATGGTATATGGGGGAAGCGTACGCATCCGGAACAACCAGGTGTAAAAGCCTTTTTATGGGGATCACCATTTATTCACCCATCTATTGTCTTTAGAAAAGAAGTTCTTGTTCAGATGGGAGGATATAGAGTCTCAAAAGAAACAAGAAGACTTGAGGACTTAGATTTATTTATGAGATTATATAAAGCTGGATATCGAGGATATAATCTCCCTAGTACGTTTTTTCAGTTTAGGGAAGATGATCGATCTTATGCTAGAAAGAAATATAGATACCGTATTGATGAAGCTAAAATACGATTCAGATTCTATCGTGAGATGAAAATGTTACGTGTAGGAATATTTTTTGCAATGAAGCCATTAGTCGTTGGGCTTATTCCTGTAAGATTAATAAAGTTATTACGACAGGAGAATGTTTGATGAGGAAAGATTATAAACGATTTTTAACAATATTAAAGGATAATCCAGTATTGTACGATACTGCACAAAAAGTATTAGGCAAACATCAAGGAGCATTATCCTTAGTAGGTGAAACTACGTATTCCTTGACTGCACCCATTATGTATCTGTACACAAAATGGGTTTTGCAATCAGCGCTTAATCAAGGGATAAGTAGATTGTATTTCCTTGCAAGAGATGGCTTCATTTTGTACAAAACAGCTGTATTGATTTGCAAACAATATCATTTAGATATTGAATGTAAGTATATTTATGTTTCAAGGTACGCATTGCGCATACCACAATATCATTTAGATATGGAAGTAAGTATGGACAAGATATTTGGCAATGCAGCTAATATAACATTGAAGAAAATCTTTGACCGCGTTGCTTTTGATGATAGACAGATTTCAGAGGTGATGAATCAGGTCAGTATTGATATAGACCAGCTACATTCGCAATTGAATTATACAGAATTAAAAGAAGTAAAACAAAGATTTCAAGCATGCCAAGTATTTCAACAAATGGTTATGGAAAATTCAAAAAAGGCTTATGATTCAACAATAGCGTATATGAAGCAAGAAGGTCTCTTCGATGAGATCGAGTATGCAATTGTAGATGTCGGATGGATAGGAACAATTCAGCAAAGTATGGAGGCTTTAGTTAATAGCTATAGAAGCAAACCAATTCAATTGAAAGGATTCTATTTTGGATTATATGATACACCAGACAACATGAATCCAAATAACTTTAATACATTCTATTTTAATTCGAGAAATGGGTTAAAACGAAAAGTAATGTTTAATAACAATATTTTTGAATGCTTATGCGCTGCCAATAACGGTATGACGATCGGGTATGAAACTAAGAATCGAATGTATATACCAATGTTCTCATCAGAGAAAAATGTGAATGCTGGAAGCTGGCCAATCGAGGAGCAGATTAATGGTGTACAAGAGTTTGCGAAAGAGGCGGTCATAGTAGATACAATAAGTCGACAGGCAAACAAACGAGATATGCAAATCATATATACACTTTGTAAGGAATTCATGTGCAGACCAACGAAAAGAGAAGCAATAGAATATGGAAGATTTAAGTTCTCAGACGACATAACAGAAAAGAATCTAACGTCACTTGCAATTGAGATGACAAAAGAGGAAATACGTGAGAATCGTCTTATATATTATATATTGGAGCGAATGGGGAGTGCAGTACATACAAAGATTTCATGTTGGCCAGAAGGTAGTATAGTAATCGCTGGTGGAAGGGAAACAAGATGGAATCAGATTGATTGTATTTTGCTTCGTACTATTAGATATATAAAAATGAACATAAAAAAGGTGAAGAGATGAAAAAGATAAAGAGTTTCCTTATAGAATTATTGAATAATCGTCAGATAATTCTGAGATTGGCAGTCAATGATTTCAAATCTAAATATTCCAATTCGATATTGGGAGCAGTATGGGCGTATGTCCAGCCACTGATTACTATTCTTGTATTTGCAATTGTGTTTCAATTAGGATACAAAAATCTTCCAATTAAGGGAATTCCTTTTATTATATGGTATATTCCAGCGTATATCTGTTGGATTTTTTATGTAGATATGTTGAGTGGGTGTACCAATGTATTACATGAGTATTCATTCTTAGTGAAAAAGATCAAATTTAATGTTACTATGTTACCGATTATTAAAATTATAAGTGCATTTATGGTACACATCGTATTTATCATTTTTAATATTGTTGTTAATACCATTATGTCACATAAACCAACAATTTTTTACATTCAAGGGTTTTACTATACTTTCGCATTAATGTTATTATGTCTTGGGACCGGTTGGTTATTTTCCGCTCTGAATGTTTTTTTTAAGGATATGATTCAGATTGTTAATATTATCATTCAAGTCGGCTTTTGGATTAGTCCAATCTTATGGAATTATGAAGAAATGGATCCAACAATTCTAAAACTCATGCAGATTAATCCTATGTTCTATATTATTAATGGTTATCGAGAAAGCTTCCTTTATGAAGTTCCATTCTGGGAACATCCGTATCAGACGATATACTTTTGGATATTGACATTAGTGCTTTTGGTCATCGGTGGATATATATTTGTAAGAACAAAATCTCATTTTGCAGATGAATTATAG
>JAQXNU010000241.1 GCA_029098165.1 Clostridiales bacterium | reverse complement strand
AACTTCTTCTTAACTCTTTCTTGTTCGCGACTCATTTTTCACCTCTGCGATAAAGTTTTTCTTCTATTTTACCTTATTACAGAGGAAATAGCTTGAATTAATCGTATTTAGTGCGAATTATTTTTACCTTTCAGAGCTGATACAAAAAGCATGTCGATCTCTGACTACTCAAATACTTTCTGAAAATGCTGATAATCCTTTGATGAAGTCCAATCACCACCCCATGTAAATCCTCTTTTAATGAATGCTTGATAAATAATATCATCTTTTTTAATATAATACTCGCAATCAACATCGCGATTCGCATACTCCGTTCCATTTTCAGGAACAATATTCTCTTTTCCATCAATCGTACGAACATAGGGATTGTATAATGGGTTAATATCAATTGCCAAACCATATGCATGGTTCGATAACTTCGTTGTTCCTTCCACCATACGATAGTTAAAGCTGGAGGTATTATTCGCTTCCATACTCGCATTATCATCTGCATCATAATCGTCTACTAATACCATTTGTTCGATTGGATACTTGGCATCAAAAAGTTCTTTAAAGATATCGACAATATCTTCAGCAATTAGTTGATTTACTACAAGTTCTCCAATATGGACTTCCCCATCAAATCCATAGTGTAAAACACGCACATAACGAAGATTGCTTAAATTTGTCGTGCATCCTTCGCTATATGATTTATTCTCCATACGATTGTATACAGCTACAGGGATCTTCTGAATCATAAAACACTCAGAAAGCGTTGCTGCATTGGCTGTATACACCTTAATAATGGATTTTGCTGGTGTGTCGTTAATCAATTGTACCGTAGCTTCATCAATTACTTCGGTACTGCTTGGTTTTACAACACTCCCTAAATTCTTTAGTGCCTCTTTCGAATCCACTGTCATACTCTCCTCTTCAAAAGGAGTTTCTGGTGTAACCTCAAACGTTGGCTCCTCCTTATTTGAGGAATTTATCTGCTTCTCCGTGATGGTAACCCCTGGTTCTTTTGTAGGATTAATTTCCTGTATTACGTAATTCGAATCACTTTCCTTGTTTCTATTTCCACCACATGAAGTTAAAACAATTGAAAGGCAACAAAGAATAGTAACCCCACACTTATTATAGACCTTTCTCATCTACCTATTCCTTCCATGACGAAATTAACAACAATAAGATAACCTAATCCTCTTCAATTACATGTATCTCCAGGTAATCGAAATCTATCGTTTCAATAAAATTATCTTGTGTAAATCTTGTTTTATCGTGTCTTTTAAAATCAGCTATTGTAGATTCTAACCAGATAGGTTTGGATAAGTCAAACTTGTTACAGACTTCTTCAATAGCTTCAAAAATTTTTTTCGTTCTTGATAACTGTTGATCCTCATTACAAATAACCATATCTTTGATCATATGATTATTCTTCACAACTTTTGCCCATAGACGAAACATAAAAATCTCCTTCTTTTGATCATTTAAGGCAGTATCGTAAATTGAAATAACTGATCAAATCTACGAAGTGCTTGAAAATCTCCCTTTGCTGTTAACTCACCTGACATAAATGCTCCCTGGAAGGTTGTTCTACCATTTACGAGCTTATTTACGGTATCTCTTGTTGTTCTTACCGTTACATCTGCATCCTCTTTACTACCATAAGTACAGTTTAGATGAACACCATGTATATCAATTACTAAAGTTCGTTCTACATCCGTCATAGTAATTGCAACAGAAGTATTGATCTGATTGCCTTGTGGTTTAAAGTTTTCTCGGAAATTATTAATAAATTCCGTCTTAACATTGTTGCCATCGCTTTGCAACATCCCTTTAAATAATTGTGCTAGTTCTTCAATATCTTCTTTTTGCTTTTTCACATAAGTATCATCAGAAACATACTTTGAAAGCTGTTCTCCCTCTTGCGGTGTCAGTTCAATCGGTGCTGTCGAAAGCATCTTTTGTACGACCATGTAATTACTGCTAGGAAACTGTGGTGTCTTCTGATTAATCACACGATACAATGCCTCTGCTTTCTTCTCAATTAGTCTTGCATAATCAGGACTTGTTTCAAAATCCACGTGATTTTCAACATATGCCCCAATTCCGTCTAAGGAAATACCTCCAAGTAACTGCCATGCAGAAGTTAGAGTGCTTAATGCCTCTTTTTCCCCATACGTATTAGCTATTACCAGTGGGAACATATAAATCGTCTTCAGCTTCTGTTTATCTCCATAAAGCCAACATGCATCTAAGAACTGCTGCATAAAACCACCGATTCCCATCCACTCAACATTTACAGCTAAAATAACACCGTCTGCATTCTTTAATGTGTTTGGCATCATGGTAATACTATTTTTCTGTTCAAACAAATTATAACGAGTAACGTTTACTCTTAGTTCTGATAAAACTTCGGTCAACTTATTCATCACATAGATTGTAGGATCTTCTATTAGTCCTCTTCCACCATAGTATATATTGATATTCATGATACAACACCTCTCTTCTTTGGCTTTCTATATATTAAAATCGCAAGTAGAAATCCTCCAATGAGCCCACCGATATGGGCCGCATTGTCCACACCCTGATTGCTAAATCCTCCATATAAGCTAAATATTACAAATAATAACATTTGTTTTTTACTTAAGTTTTCTACTCTGCCTTTATTAATCAACACAATCCATAATACAGCTCCTACTACTCCAAAAATCGCACCAGATGCACCAATACTGCCAACATAAGCCTCATCCATATTTACAATGAGGGATACACTCCCTGCTACAATTCCCGACAGCAGATACACAATACTGTATCTTAACCATCCAATTCGTTTTTCTAGAATACCGCCGATACATGATAAGATCAACATATTATTCAATAGATGACTCACTCCACCATGCAAAAACATACAGGTAAAGATACGATAATACTCATGATTTTCACTAATCGCCATCCAATAAAGCTTTCCTGCATCTACTACTGCATCATAAGTATTTGTCACATTTAAAATAACAAAAACCAGAATATTTAAGCCAATGATAATGGAATTTGCATAGCCTACCTTTAACAGTCCATTCTTAATCTGTTCTTTCTTACTGATCAATGTTTTCGTCTGAGTAGGATAAGCAGCATCATTCGTCGGATTCTCTCCAAATGAAGTGCTTTGTTCTCTTGACTGCAATACCTTTTCAATCTCATGATAAATATCTAGATCATCCTGTGTCATACCTTCGAATATTAGAAGACGATTATTTTCTAGATCAATGACTGCAGTATGATCGTTTTGTCGATAAATATCACGTACAAAATCCACATGATTGGTACATAAAAAAGTGATCAATTGAAGTTCTCTTTGCCTGCTTGTCTGCAATTTTTCAAAGAGCTGTTCTTCCACATGTACGCACTGTTCTTTATTCCATTCCGTTCCATTTGGCATATGAAATAATACGAAGATATAATCTTTATCGGCTTTGTTACTAATGAATACTGAAATATTTGAGACATTTACTTTTATCTCACTAAATCCCTTTTGCTGAAAAACTTGTGCAAACAGCTCCATCTATAAGACTCCTTACTCGTCATCATTTGCCCAGAAAATAGCACAGCGAACCGCCCTTCTCCAGCCTTTTAGCAAATCTTGTCTTACCTTATCATCCATCGAAGGTATGAAACTTTTTGACAGAATCCAGTTTTCCTTAATCTCTTCTTTGCTTTTCCAGTAACCAGTTGATAGTCCTGCAAGATATGCAGCCCCTAATGCTGTCGTTTCAATACATTCTGGACGATAAACCAGCGTATTCAGCACATCTGCCTGAAATTGCATTAGGAAATTGTTCGCACATGCACCACCGTCTACTTTTAAGCTCTTTAATTTAATATTAGAATCCTGTTCCATTGCTTTTAATACATCCACCGTCTGATAAGCAAGGGATTCCAAGGTCGCACGTATCATATGCTCTTTGCTGAAGCCTCGCGTAATACCAACGATTGTTCCCTTGGCATATTGATTCCAATATGGTGCACCAAGTCCTGTAAATGCAGGTACGACATATACACCTGCAGTATCTGGAACTTCGTTTGCGTACTCTTCCGAGGAAGAAGCGCTTTTTAGCATGCGCTGTTCATCTCTTAACCATTGAATTGCAGCTCCTGCTACAAACACGGATCCTTCCAACGCATACTCTACCGAATGATCCTCACTTGCAGCTATTGTAGTTAATAAA
>JAQXNU010000240.1 GCA_029098165.1 Clostridiales bacterium | reverse complement strand
AAAATGACAAGCCATGCGGGAATCCCACCTGATACCGCATTTAGACCAAAGGCGAAAGATACAGGTATATATCCGATAGCAATAGGAAGACCACGCTTAAAACCATAAGCGTAATCATTTCGAGTTTGTGTATTCATAGCATTCGTGTCCTTATCTTGGTTTTTATTCGTGAAGTCTTCGTATCAATTTATATACAATACAATTCTGAATTACTAATGGTTTACTATGGGCAAAAAAGATGATCCCATCACTTGGCGCAATAATCTGGGAAATTACTTCTCCTTCAATTGGATCCACAACCTCCGCCAAAGTATCTCCAAACTTAACTTCATCTCCTGGACGCTTTAAAGGTCGGTATATTCCTGATACATCAGTCTTAATTGGCATCAGTGTCTCCTCATCCACGATACTTGCGATATATCCGCTATGGCAATTATACTTGATAATTCCCATACGAGTTAAGAATCGAAGTACTGATGATACTGCCTGACGTGCTGATTTTTCATCAATTGTCGACGTTGCCGGCGTATAAACCGAAAATGCATTGGTACCGTTCATCTGCCAACAGTAATTTAACGTACCTGTATCAAACGGATGAGGCTTTTTCGTCAATACATACGGTAATCCAAATAGTACAGCAAGGCTATTGCTCTGATGACCTGTTTCCATCATTCTGACATGAGGAATAAATTCACCTGGCGTATGGAAACTAGCAAACTGTATTCCATAATTATATCCTTGCACTGCTTTAAAAACACCAGCCGCAATTCGCTCTGTTGTTTCTCCTAACTCATCCCCTGGAAACATACGGTTGATGTCTGATTTATCCATTGCCCAGAATCGTTTTTCAATGTTAATACTAAACTGATTCAATGTTGGTATTACTAAGATTTCGTTATTATTTAAGATTGCACCTGTTTTCTCTAATCGTGTCAGTTCCTTGATTAACTGTGAACAGATATACAACTGCTGTATCTCATTTCCTCTTGTCGGTCCTACAATACAAGCAGCCTTATCTCCTTTTCCAAATCGATATCCTACGATATGCATATCATCACGATAAGGTGCTTTTACGGTATGGATCACTTCCTGAAACATCTTAAGCACCTCCTAAAATTCTTGCAATTAACGATCCATTATAGACAACTGGATACTCTCGTAAAGTAAATACAATCCCATCGCATGGAGCGATGATCGTAGAAGCCACCGTACCTGTCAGCGCATCTACGATTTCCCCTACAACTTCTCCTGCACGAATCCCCATTAAATGTTCTACCCGTGGCAAGAATACACCCGAGGCCTCTGCATGGATTAAAGTTACTTTATCTCGATCAGTGGAAACAATCGGCTCTTTTGGAGTGATCACTTCACCTTTCCAGATTCCTAACTCTTTCATGAGACAAAAGATTCCTTCTAGAATCTGATCTCCAAATGATTTCGTGATTCTCATACCAACCCCCATCTCAATCGATATGGTTGGTACCCCATTATGATTTAGGCTGTGATAAATACTTGCTGGCTGTACCGTTGGTGAGGAATGTACCCAGATAAAATCAGTATTTAATAGCTTGCAATATGGTAATAACTTTTCTTCATCTTCTTTATTAATACGTACCTGTGGAACTTCACGTAAGAAAATATTACTTGCATGCAGATCGACACAAAAGTCAGCGCCTTCGATATCTTCCACCAGTTTCGCTGCCACAAATTCTGACATATCCCCTTCCATATCTCCTGGAAAACTTCGGTTCATATCCAGATCAAATGTAGGGATTCTTCTTGTAATGCTTTCCATGCCGAGTGGATTTACACATGGATAAACATCTACAATTCCATTTAAATCATCTATATTCTCATTGATTTTCTTAATTAACTGATAACATATGTACTGCCCCTCTAATTCATCTCCATGAATTCCAGTAATGATGCAGATACGCTTTTCTGCCTCTTTTGATTGGAGTGGCATGATACGATTTTTCTTGATATGCATAGTCTCAAGTACAGGTAACCCTACCGATACAACTGTTTTAATCATTCATATTCCTTCCTTAACTTTTGTTCAAGTTTCAATTTATTGTACTACAATGATAGTCGAAATGCAACAATTCACTACGGTAACGCATTAAAAATGGAGGGGGGAACTATGAAAAAACAAAAAATACAACAAT
>JAQXNU010000239.1 GCA_029098165.1 Clostridiales bacterium | reverse complement strand
CTGTCTTGTGAAACTTTTTACATTCGTTTTCGTACCAGAGATAATATAGCCCAATGCCTGATTCTTATATACATTTTGCTGAAGAAGCTCATGTACAAGATCATCTGCAGAATCGGCATACATATCGATTTCTTCATAAATCACACGTCTTTCTTTTCTAAGATCCTCATCCTCCAAATTGGAATTAACAAGCATATCAGAAATCAATTCAATTAATGTCGTAAGATTCTCCGTTGTTGTCGTTCCATAATAACAGGTTACTTCTTTTCCTGTAAATGCATTTACATCATCACCAATGCCTGCGATCTGGTCTGCTAATTGTTTGGCTGTCCGATACTTGGTCCCTTTAAATAGCATATGTTCGATCATATGAGAGATTCCGTTATTTTCTTTTGTTTCTTTGGCGGATCCAACCTTAATCCAAACGCCAAAGGAAGCTGTCCTTAAATAGGAAAGCTTCTCTGTTACAACCTTTATTCCATTACTTAATGTTGTTTGTTTCATTTTTTTATTAATGGCAAAATGCCACTCCTTTTGTTCCTTATAGTGTTCATATCTTTATTTAGTGTAGCAAATTCAATATAAAATATCAACTATGATTCTAAACGAATCGTCATTACCTTGTCCCCGTGAGATACGTAATTCGCGTGTTTCATTAAGATTAGCTGTTCTTTTTTATAACTGGTCAACTCTAACCGCACAACTACGGTCTTATTATTTCTCTTAATGATTCCAGAATGAAACTGTCCAATCATCTCACCCATACAGACACTTGCGCCATTCTTAACTCTTTTTTCAAAACAATCATTAATGATTTCGGTTTCACTAGCCTTAATTTTTGCTTCAATCAATACTTCGGTTCCTGTATCGGATGTTACCCGTAAGCTTCCGTCCGTTTCCTCCCATGATACAATCCCATTCATTGGTGCATAGATTTTATCATCACTCGGGATCAAAATAACTCCCGGATTCTCATAACCATCTTCCTGAGCTTCTTCCTCATTTTCATGTATCGTAACCACATCCGCATTGCATGGGCTAAAAATCATAAGAAGCTGATTCTTTCGATCCAATTCTAGTTTTCTTTGTATCTCAGAATTTTCTCGTTCTTTTAGTTCTTCCCAATAATTCTCCTCTTCGATTCGATCCGGATGACTCCGTCGATGAGACACCCTGGCACCATCCAATAAAGGATTGGATGTATAACTCTTTGCCTCAAAACTTTGAACCGGCTTTGAATTTTGCTTTGTATTCGATTTCGTACCTGAATTTCTTCTTAGTTTTTCATTTAATATCTTATGAATTTTATGATGCCCCTGTCTTCGATACAATAAGTATAAAACAGTTAATCCGACAAGAATTACAAGTGAGATAATTCCCACCCATAATACAACTTTTTCTAACGTATTCATGGGTTCAACTCCTTTACCATATTGGGCATTTCGCCCATTATATATAGTATCCCATGAATCTTCTAGTTTAATCCAATCTACTCAAAATTGTTCACTGGAAGGGTTGGTTTCTGATGATCAAGAAAACGATTGGAGTCTACATAAATGCTTCCACTAGAAGCCTTTACTGCACATACATAATCGTGAATTGACTCTAGTTTTTTTGAAAACTGCATTCCAAAACAGTTCTCAATACTGACATTCCCTGCATGATGCATATCCGAACCAGCAGTAATTGGCATTCCTTTTTGTTTACAATATTCATAAGCAAGCGTATCCATATAGCTCTTATTACCACTATTGGCTACTTCCATTGCATCCACCTGATTCGGATGAAGATTGATTGCACTTAGATAATCTCGTTCTCGAAATGGATGTGCTTGAACTACAAGGCCGCCATCCTTTCTTACGGCTTCCAACTGTTCCTGATGACTCCATCGGATCATCTCTGGATGCGCATATAACCATTGTTTATCCAAACCATAGATTAGATACTCATCTCCATCAAAGTTTTCTTCCCATCCAAAGAACACTTGGAATCCTTTCTTGTCTCCTTCTTCTTTTGCATGCTCATAACCGAGACAAAACCGATCTACCCATTCCTTCCACGGTAAATCCCTAGGTATGCAAGTATTGCCGTGATAGAAGTGATCGGTAACGATGATTCCTGTATACCCAATCTTTTGATATCGATCGATATAATCTTTCGCCGGGCAGCTAGAACAAGCACTAGCTTCCTTCGTATGTAAATGCGTTTCATAACGATATGTGAGTTCACTCATCTTTAGCACCTCGTTTTTTTACTATTATTATATACCATGTAAAAGGCACCTCCTCGTGCTAGAATTATGTTTCTAACCCAAAAGGTGCCTTTTCCTCTCTCATCTAATTGTTTGTATTCGACTCTCTCAATCTAATACATTGTAAATCTATTATTTGTTTTCTTCACAATCCTTGATGCTGAAGCTGATACGTCCCATCTTATCTTTACCAAGACAAACAACCTTTACAACATCGCCTAATGTAAGAACATCTTCTACATGGTTGATTCTTTCTTTGCTTATTTTAGAGATATGAACCATACCTTCTTTACCAGGTGCGAACTCTAAGAAAGCGCCAAACTCTTTAATGCTGATTACTTTACCTTCAAATACCTGGCCCTCTTCAAAATCAGTAGTAATAGTCTTGATCATTGTAATCGCTTTGTTCATCGCTGCTGCATCGGTACCACATACGGAAACAGCACCGTCATCTGTGATATCGATCTTAACGCCAGTCTGTTCAATGATTGCGTTGATTGTCTTACCTCTCTGACCAACAACATCACCAATCTTCGCTGGATCAATCTGAATCTGAACGATCTTAGGAGCGTACTTACCAACTTCGTGACGAGGCTCTGCAATTACAGGAGTCATGATTTCATTAATAATGTATTCTCTTGCGATCTTTGTCTTTCTGATTGCTTCTTCTACAATTGGTCTTGTTAAACCATGGATCTTAATATCCATCTGAATTGCTGTGATACCATCATGAGTACCAGCAACCTTAAAGTCCATATCACCAAAGAAATCTTCAAGACCCTGGATATCGGTTAATACCAAGTAGTCATCATCTGTATCACCTGTTACTAAACCACAAGAGATACCAGCAACCTGTTTCTTGATTGGAACACCTGCTGCCATTAAGGATAATGTAGATGCACAGATACTTGCCTGAGAAGTAGAACCGTTCGATTCCATTGTCTCAGATACGGTACGAATTGCATATGGGAACTCAGCTTCACTTGGAAGTACCGGAACTAATGCACGTTCTGCTAATGCACCATGACCAATTTCACGACGTCCTGGGCCTCTGCTTGGTTTTGTCTCACCTACAGAGTAGGATGGGAAATTGTAGTGATGCATATATCTCTTAGAAGTTTCTGCTTCATCTAAACCGTCAATCTTCTGAGCATCGGATAAAGGTGCTAAGGTTGTAACAGTTAAGATCTGAGTTTGTCCACGAGTGAACATACCAGAACCATGAACTCTAGGAAGAATATCGATTTCAGCAGCTAATGGACGAATCTGGTCGATCTGTCTGCCGTCTGGACGCTTGTGATCTTTTAAGATCATCTTACGTACTGTCTTCTTCTGATATTTATAAACCGCTTCATCGATTAAAGGTAACCAGTCTTCGTGTTCTTGGGCGAAACATTCCGCTAATTTATCCTTAATCACACGAATATTTTCTTCTCTAACTTGCTTAACGTCTGTGAATACTGCTTCTTCCATCTCGTCAGGTGTTACGATTGCTTTTATTGCTTCGAACATCTCTTCAGGGATTTCACAGCTTACATAACTATGCTTCTCTTTACCAACTTCAGCAACGATGGTATCGATAAACTCGATTACTTTCTGGTTTACTGCGTGTGCTTCGTAGATCGCTTCGATCATCTTGTCTTCAGGAACTTCATTAGCACCAGCTTCGATCATGATAACCTTATCTCTTGTAGAAGCTACCGTTAACTGTAAATCAGAAACCGCTTTCTGAGCTGCATTTGGATTGAATACGAATTCACCATTTACTAAACCAACCTGTGTTGTTGCACATGGGCCATCAAATGGGATATCCGAAATTGCAACAGCAATTGCAGAACCAAGCATTGCAGTTAATTCTGGACTACAATCAGGATCAACCGACATTACTAAGTTATTTAATGTAACATCGTTACGATAATCCTTAGGGAATAAAGGACGCATTGGACGGTCAATAACACGGGAAGTTAAGATGGAGTTCTCACTTGCCTTTCCTTCTCTTTTATTGAATCCTCCAGGGATTTTACCTACAGAATATAACTTTTCCTCATATTCTACGCTTAAAGGGAAGAAATCAATTCCTTCTCTAGGTTTATCAGATGCAGTTGCGGTTGATAAAACTACAGTATCACCGTAATGCATAAATGCAGCACCATTTGCCTGAGCTGCAACACGGCCGACATCAACAGTTAATGTTCTGCCAGCGAGTTCCATTGAAAAACTCTTATACATAATCAGTCTCCTTTATTTTTTTATATGTGGAGAACCCGAAACAACTGAAAACGCCATTAAATAGTACTCTTTTAATGATTTTTTCAGAAGTCTCGGTATGTTCTCTCCACGATTACTGTTCAGTGATGGTTTTGCACCACTTCTTAAAATTATAACACCTAATTTTCAAAAATGCTACTATATTTTTTATATTGCCACTTCTTACTTACTTTATTCGAGATATTTTTCTTCTTAATTTACTTCTTTCTACCAATTTATAGATTTTTGAGGTAGTAAGCCCTTGAACAACCGTCGTAAAAAACAACGTTGTATAAGTGATGATCATCACGATCTCATATGCATTCTGATCCAAAAAGGAAATAGTACTTAATGCAAGGGCCAAAGACAGGCCTCCTTTTAACCCACTCCATGTCATCAAGGTCGTAAATTCCATACGGCTATACTGATTTGGTCTCTTCTTTCCAATAAGCAGAGTAGAACTATATACCCCAACAAATCTTGCGATGAAATTCAAGACGACAGCACTAAGCAACAGCCAGATTAGATGAGAATGATTTGGAATATAAAGAATGGAAAAACCAATCAGCACAAATAACATGCTGTTTAACAAAGCATCTGCAGCATCCCAAAAATGTAGATAAAAGTTTTCCGAGTCGACTACTTGCCTCCAGTTCTCATACTTATCTAACTGTTTTGCAAAATACATCCCGCAGACTACCGATGCAATAACTCCTGAAAATTCAAAATACTCACATACGACATACACACAAGATACAGAAAATAAACTAATCATGATATGTTTGGTCGGATCTTTGGTTGAACGAAGCAGTTTACACATAACAAAGGATACTCCGATTCCAATTGCCAAGGCACCTAGAATTTCTCTCCCCATAAGTTCCAAAAACGAATATTCGCTCGTATCATTTACTATATTTTTTATACATACAAATAAAGCTACCCCTGTCCCATCGTTAAACAAAGACTCCCCTTCGATCACTGAAGTAACATTTTTCGATAATCCTAATTTATTTAAGATACTCGTTGCAGCAATCGGATCCGTTGGGGACACGATGCATCCAAGCAGAACACAAAGCCAGATATTTAAATTTAATCCTAAGAGTCAATTGATTAGAAAAAATAAGCCTCCATAAATAAAGGAGGATAACACAGTTGTCAGTAACGCTAACAAACTGATTGCTTTGAAGTTCTTCATAAAGCGTCCATAATGAACTTTGCTTGCTCCAGCAAACAGCATAAAACATAAGACACCATTTAATAACAATTCATCCAGATGAAACTCCTTGATTCCATTCGAAATCCTATTGCTAAGAGGGATTCCACTGATTAATACTATAAGTTCGAGTAAGGCACTTAGTAGAAATGAAAATACTACTAACGCAATGTCATTTGGCATCTTAATCAGTTTTTCATTGAAAACGCCAATCACGATGACAACTGCCATAATCATAACAAATCCAATTAATATATTTTCCATCACAAACTCCTACTCACTATTCTAATATATCTTCTAATATGCTCAGTTTTTGATTGGTGGTTACTATAATGACACGGTCATGTGCCTTAAGTGAAGTCTTTCCTGCCGGAGTGATCACTTCCTGATTTCGCACAATGGAAGCAATGATGATATCTTTTTTCAAATGAAATTGTGGATCTTTTAGTGGCACACCAATCTTAGAAAAATTCTCAGGAAC
>JAQXNU010000238.1 GCA_029098165.1 Clostridiales bacterium | reverse complement strand
CTTTGGAAAAGAAGCTGCGATGTATGCAGGTCTAGAGAATGCAAAAGGGGATTATGTTGCAATTCTGGATGCTGATTTACAGCATCCCCCTGCAATGCTGATCGATATGTATCATGGAATTGTTGATGAAGGCTATGACAGCGTTGCTGCGAAGAGAGTTACTCGAGATGGCGAGCCTCGAATTAGATCTTTCTTTTCTAGGAAATTTTATCATCTAATTTCCCGAATGAGTAAGATTCAGATCGAAGAAGGCTGTGTAGATTATCGATTAATGACGCATCAGATGGTGGAGGCGATCCTGAAGATGAGTGAGCGTAATCGATTCACCAAAGGAATCTTTGGTTGGATTGGATTCAATACGAAATGGATCGAATATGAAAATGTGGAACGTGTTGCAGGTGAAACGAAGTGGTCATTTTGGAAATTAATCAAATATTCTATGGAAGGTATCACTGGATTTTCTACTGCTCCACTTGCGATGTCATCAGTTTTTGGTATGCTATTTTGTATTATCGCTTTTTTTGCAATCATATATATCGTAGTTAAAACACTAATCTGGGGAGATCCCACTACAGGATGGCCATCTCTTGCATGTCTAATACTTATGGTAGGAGGAATTCAGCTTTTTTGCATAGGAATTCTAGGACAATACCTTGGAAAAGCTTATATTGAAGTTAAGAATCGTCCGATTTATCTTGCTAGTAAGATGGAACTTGAGGACGAAAGTAAAATTACATGCACGGATAGTGATCGTAAGAATGAGTGAAAAGTATACGAAAGTTTACTTGCACCGGCACGGTCTTTGCCGTGTGCATCGCGAAGCATTAACTACTATGAGTGCCTTTTACTCATAGTATGAAGAACATAAAGAATAGTGAGGTGTAAGAGATGAAAAAAGTTATTACGTATGGTACTTATGATTTGTTACATGTAGGACATATTAATTTGCTTCGTAGAGCAAAAGAAATGGGAGATTATCTTTTAGTTGTATTATCGAGTGATGAGTTTAATGCACTAAAACATAAGACGGCGTATCATTGTTATGAAGACCGTAAAAAGATTCTTGAAGCAATCCGATATGTCGATGAAGTTATTCCAGAATACACTTGGGAACAAAAAATCAAAGATGTTGTAGATAACAATATTGATATCTTTGTTATGGGTGATGACTGGAAAGGACAATTTGACTTCCTCAAAGATTATTGTGAGGTTGTTTACTTGCCTAGAACTGAGGGTATTTCTACAACCAAGATCAAACAGGATCTTCATGACAAATTGAAGTAAATAAAAGGGACGCCAAAAGCCTTGAAGTTAGACTTTTGGCTGTTTTTTTGTAGGTTAACATATAGGACAAGAAAAAAAGTTTGAAATAGGAGAACTAAAATGAAGTCGATTGTAAAGAGAGTGTTGAAAAAGTGTATATTGGCGGTTTATCGGGCGATGAGTTTTATTCTTCCTGTGGATAAGAAAAAGATAGTGTTTATGAGTAACCTTGGGAGAAGTTATGGAGGGAATCCTCGTAGCATTTACGAAGAGATGATGAAGCATGGATTGGATCAAAAGTATAAGTGTTACTTTTTGATGGAGGATCCGAGTGTTTATTTGCCTGGAAGTGCGAAGGCGGTTAGATTAAGTAGGTTTCAATATTATTATGTGTTGGCGGTAGCAGGATATATTGTGAGTGATACAAGATTACCGAACTATATAAGGAAAAGAAAGAATGTGAAATATCTGCAGACTTGGCATGGAACTCCGCTGAAGAAATTAGCATTGGATATGACGTCATATCATATGGCTGGGAAGGAAACGGTAGAGGAGTATCGAGAAGAATTCAAAAAGAACTCCGCTACCTGGGATTACCTGATCGTTCAGAATCAATTCTCAAGTGACGTCTTTCGTCAGGCATTTGCATTTGATGGTGAGATGTTGGAAATCGGATACCCTAGAAATGATGTGCTGTTTCAGAAGAATAATGAACATGATCTGCTAGTGCTAAAGAAGAAATATAA
>JAQXNU010000237.1 GCA_029098165.1 Clostridiales bacterium | reverse complement strand
GCTCCTAAAGCACGTATGATCTTTTTCCGCTCTTCGCTCATATTTTCCGGCATGACAATAATTACACGATATCCTTTACGAACACCAACTAAAGCCAAACCAATGCCGGTGTTACCCGAGGTCGGCTCAACAATGGTCATTCCAGGTTTTAAGTCTCCTCGCTGTTCAGCTTTCTCAATCATATTCAATGCTACACGGTCTTTAATACTGCCACCAGGATTTAAGAATTCCGCTTTCGCAAAAATGTTTAGACCAGTAGTTTTCTTTAAACTGATCAGAGGGGTATTACCAATTAAATCTAATACATTTTCTATGTACATTGTTATCCTCCTAAGGTATTCCAACCTTCCGTACCCTTTTTTTATTATATGTGTTTACTAGATAGTTCTATGATACTTCTTATCGTATGAAATGTAAAATAAAATTAATTGCAAACGTTATAAAAAATTGCTATATTAAAGGAAATAAATTCTATTAACCGTAGAGTATGTTATTTGACAAAAGTTATTCAGATTGGAAAAAGGAGCAATTGATGGAAGATACTAATAAGAGAGAAGAAACTTTTCGACAGATTGATGCTCAGATTCCTAAAAAAATGGAATTTGGAAATCCAGTAGAAGCGATGGAAAAGGAGTTAAATGATACAAAAGCTTATCTCGATATCGTGTTAAAAGAGTTAGAGGAAGCAAAAACGGCAGAACCGATAAAAAAGATACCGAAGAGAAATCTTTGGAAGAGAATTGCCTTACTTGAAACTGTCCTTGTGTTATCTGGATGTGTGGTATTTGCCATTTACTCCAAGAATGAAGATTCGTTACCGACGATGAAGGCACAGGAAGAAGTGCAAGAGAATCATGTTGTGGATCATACGGTAATTCCAGAAATTAAGACAAAGAAGTTATGTCAAGATCTAACTGCGTTTGCGAAAGAATTTACGATGGAAACAAGTGAATTTACACCATCGGTTGTAACATTATTCGGCTATGAATATCTGATGTTTTCCAATGGGAAAATACATGTATATTACCGCAATGAGATACCAGCTGATACAGAGCAATATCGTCAGAAGATTATGATCGATAATGGAACTAGAATATCAGAATTCGTATGGGATTATGATTTTGATCATGGAATTGATTCTTTATGTCCAAAAATTGGTAACTATTTTGGAACAGGAGAACTACAATTAGTTTTCCCAATCTATGAAGAACAGTTTTCAAAAACGATGCCAAAGCAGATACGTGCGGTATCCGTAGTTAACTTGTGGGAACATGATTATCTGGATTTGGAGTCCGAGTTAAATACTTTATTTGCTGCTGAGTTTCAGGAGATAAAAAATGGTTCTAACGGTGTAGATCGAAGAATGAAGTTGTCTCTTAACTCTACGTCTTATACATATGCAATCGAAGAAGACGAATATATGAACGCAGTATATTATGAAGAAAACATAGTTGCACAGGAAAAATATTTCAAGTTAGAGTTTGAGGAAGATTCCATTAAGATATCAACGATCCCATATTTATCAGATCATAAATATCTTGGAGAATTTTCGGCAACAGTTGGTTTAAATAATAATGAATTGAAGTTAAAGAATGTTTCCTTTGGGGCCTATGTTAAGGCGAATCAGGAGGATCCAGAATTAGAAGGTGTTATTACACCTAGAGCGGATATTCTGTCCGAGGATCGAATTAAGTTATGGGGTAAAAGAGGTGAAGTTTATTTCATCGAATTATCTGATATATTAGAACGTAATCTAGTGAAACAAGAAGATTTAAAGAAAGATAAGTCAGGATTTATCACTTATCAGAAGGGGGATACGACTTCCATCCCAGGTATCGATGTATCCAAATTCCAGGGAGAAATTGACTGGAAGAAAGTGAAAAACTCTGGCGTAGAGTTTGTAATGATTCGTCTTGGTTTTCGTGGATTTAATGAAGGAACATTAGAAATCGATCCGTACTTTGAAAAAAATATCCAAGGTGCAATCGAGAACGATATCAATGTAGGCATCTACTTCTTTTCCCAAGCGATTACCATAGAAGAAGCAAAAGAAGAAGCAGCATTTGTTTTGGAGAATCTGAAAGATTATAAAATTACTTATCCAGTAGTTTTTGATACGGAATTTGTATCTACATATGCGGCTCGAGCCAATATACTTCAAAGACAGCTACGTACCGATATTACAAAAGCATTCTGCGAAGAAATGAAGGCAAATGGATACAAGCCAATGATTTATGCAAATACAAAGTGGATGATCATGGGAATTGATTTAGAGCAGTTAACAGATTATGATGTCTGGTTTGCATATTATGGTGATAATCTTACATTCCCTTATAAGTTTGATATGCTCCAATACTCAGAAAAAGGACGAGTAGATGGTATCGATTCGTATGTTGATTTGAATTTCTCACTAAAAGACTATAGTAAAGAACAGGAAAATAAAACCAAAGGCGCTGTGAAAAAACAGTAAACAGAGATGAGAGGGGAGGGGGAATGAAATCATATTAGAATTTGGCTAAGTCCGGCCGTCAGGGAAAGGCAGCCAAATTCTAATATGATTCCATGACTCCTCCCCTCTCATCTCGTCCTACTTAACCCACAGCACCATTGTATTTTATAGTCCAACGATGCTCTTCTCAGCAAAGAGCGCAGTGGCTCCACCAGTATGCCAAAAGACTACCGTACTGCCTTGTTTTACTTTGCCAGTGCGAATATAGTCTAATAAGCCAGCAAATGCTTTTCCAGTATAAACAGGATCTACTAATAGACCTTCCATGGAAGCCAAGTATTTAATCGCAATCTTGGCACGTTCATTCGGAATCTCATAACCTGGAGCATAGTAGTTCAAATCGGTATGTAAGTCCTTAAACCCGTCGATGCGAGTATCGAGTCCGAGATGATCGAGTGCTTCGTTTGCGAGATCTGCTACATGAATCAGATAACTGTCATCCTTGGCACTGACGTTAACGGAGACTATCTCCGTATCGGATTCCATTGCTTTTTTGCCGGCCACTAAACCTGCTAAGGTACCACCAGTACCAGTGGCATGAAAGAGATAGTCAGCATGGAGATTGAATGATTCCATCTGTTTCGTTAATTCCAGATAACCACCCATAAATGCCGTTGATCCAACGTAGCTTGCACCGCCCATTGGTACGTTATAGCATTTATGGCCTTCCGCTTCTAATTCTTTTTGACGTTCTGCAGCCATAACAAAGGAACGTTCCTCTGCTTGTTCTTCCGTCTCTCCTTCTTGTACGGAGACAATATGTATCTCAGCATCGAAAATTTGATCCAACAAAAGATTGGATCGAATATCGTTCTCATCGACCGGAACGATAGCAACTAAATAAAGCACGGGTTTTAGTCCAACCGTTCTACATGCTGCTGCAGTTTGCATAGCATGATTGCTCTGAGTTGCTCCATAAGTAAATACATACTCACAGCCTTGCTTCTTTGCATCACCAAGTAAATATTCAAGTTTACGTATCTTATTACCTCCAAAAAGATTACGGCCGGAAAAATCATCTCGTTTGATGTATAGGTTAACGCCAAGATCCTTTGAGATATTCTCTAGCTTATGTAATGGAGTTGGGAAGAACCCGAGTGAAACTTTAGGAAGTGCTGCAAGTTTTTCAGCTAATTCTATCTCTTTTACCTCATTTTTCATAAAATCACCCTTTCTGCATGAAACCTAAAGATGCTATGTATCATTTATTTATCCACAATTATACAAGCAGAATATCATGATTTGCAAGATTATTCTCTACATACTATTTAGAATCTACAGTAAAAATGAAAAATTATGCAAAAGTTAGGAAAGGGTGATTGAAAATTTATGTAAACAATAATATAATATCATTATTGACAAAGACTTTGATGGTGAGTATAATTGTGACAATACAAAGGCGTAGTCGAGGGAGACTATGTTTTTTTTTATACACTAAGAGTACTTTAACACACGTTTATTCTATGCTAGGAGAGGTTTTCTAGCATTTTAGTCTATCTGCACACTCTGCTACAGTACTTGATTAAAGATTTGGAGGTGATTGCTTGCAGACAATCATAGAACGCCTCGATAAATTCGAAGGTAACGTTGGGTTTTACTATAAAAACCTACAAACTCAAGAAATCATCAGTTACCATGAAGATATGGCATTTCAGGCAGCAAGCGTGATCAAAATACCTGTTATGATTGAGTTGTTTCGCAGATTTGAAGAGGGAAGCTTAAAAAAAGAGGACTTAGTACCCATTAATCCAGAGGACAAATTACCACCCTGTGGAGCTTTAACATTTTTACATAATGGCATTCAAGTAACATTGCTTGATATCTGCACACTGATGATTGTGTACAGTGATAATACAGCAACCAATATTCTGATTCGATTACTGGGGATAGATCAGATCAACCAGACGTTAAAAGAACTGAACTGTGAAGTGACTAGATTAAATCGATTCTTATTTGATGAAGAATCCTCCGCAAAAGGAATACAAAACTACATCTCACCAATTGAAATTAGTCATCTATTGGAATTAATGTATCAAAGAGTATTAATCTCACCAGCGGCAAGTGATGAGATGCTATCGATTTTGAAGAACCAACAAATCAATAGCAAACTACCATTTTTCATCACAGATTCTACTAAGATTGCTCATAAGACAGGTGAAGATGATGGAATCACACATGATGTAGGCATTGTATTTACGAAGAAACCTTACATTATCGCCTTTTGTTCAGAACATGTATTAGTACCAAAATTTGAACGATTCATACAGGATGTTAACTATGAATTCGCTCTAGAGAATGGATTACAGGGAGACTAAAGTTTTTCTGTAGGGAAAGGAAATAACATGAAAATAAAGGACATACAAGTAGGAGAAGTACATATACCTTTACAAAGGCCTTTTAAGACAGCCTTACGTACAGTCACGGATGTAGAAGATATTATCGTTAAAATTGAAACAGAAGATGGGCAGGTCGGATTTGGAGAAGCACCACCAACCGCAGTGATCACAGGAGATACGAAAGGTTCCATCACAACTGCAATCATGGAATTTATTCGACAAAATCTTATTGGATTATCTATTGATAATTTGGAAGAGATTTTTCATAAACTGGATACCTGTATTGTGAAGAATACATCAGCCAAAGCAGCCGTGGATATGGCTATATACGATTTATATGCTAAGTGTATGAATCGTCCACTTTATAAAATTCTTGGAGGATATCGTAATACAGTAGAAACTGATTTAACGATATCAGTAAATCCAATCTCCGAGATGGTTGCAGACAGTTTGGATGCGGTAAAACAGGGATTTCGTATCTTAAAGATCAAGGTCGGCAAAGAAGGATTCAAAGATGTGGAACGTATTTCAGAGATTCGAAAAGCAGTCGGCAATGATATTATCATTCGCGTTGATGCAAATCAAGGCTGGGAGCCAAAACAATCGGTACGAATCATACGTGCGATGGAAGATGCGGGATTGAACATTGAACTTGTGGAACAGCCAGTTAACGCTCATGACTTTGCTGGTATGCAGTATGTTACGCAGAATGTCGATACTAAGATCCTCGCGGATGAAAGTGTATTTTCAGCAGAAGATGCCATTAATATCATAAAAGGTCACGCAGCAGACTTGATTAATATCAAGCTGATGAAGACCGGAGGAATCCATAATGCATTAAAAATCTGTGAAATTGCAGAACTCTATAATGTTCAGTGCATGATTGGATGTATGTTGGAAAGTAAGATCAGTGTCAGT
>JAQXNU010000236.1 GCA_029098165.1 Clostridiales bacterium | reverse complement strand
CGTTCCATATCATCGTCCAGAATTCCTTTTGCATAAAGCTTTTCCTTGCTTGGCCAATCAAAATAGTTCCATGTTTGTGACTGTTCCTTCTCCATCTCCATTTGTCGTGGTAAGGCCTCTTTTTCTTTTAACAACGGGATTCCTCGTTTATCATAAAACTGCAATGCACCTGTCTTTTTATCCACTCGGATCACAATCTGTCCCGTTGCAATCTCATACTGTAATCGGCTCTCTCTAGCACTCCACACTACTGGTTCCTTGGGTTGGTAATTCCAATAACCGGATTCAAATTCTGCTTCCTGACCTTTATGAAACTGTACTCGAATGATTCGTTCATCTAGTGGAGTCAATCGTAAAGTACCATAACTGCTGATCAGATCAAAACATGTCTTGGAACGTTTCACCCATCGAATGGAACTATCGATACGGCTATGTCCCTTTGGACGAAGTACGTTACTGCTTGCAACGGCACCAAATTCAAATGCGGAAGAACTCTTTAAAATCTCCTTTTTCTGTATTATGGTTTCTTCTCTCTTTACACTCGAGGTTTCTTTGGTCTTCTCTTTTCCTGTAATCTGAATCTTCTTTCTTGCATCCATATCCAGTCGATCCATTTCGACTTTAATAGGCCCTTTTCTATCATCTCGTAATAACTTTGGATCTTTTTCACTTTCAAAAAGTTGCATCCTTTTTTCATCCGAAACTGGTTTTGCAATTAATTCGGATAGATCATTTAAGTGTACCACTGCCAATTCATGCAATGCTCGAGTTGCAGCCACATAAAGAAGCTTAACATACTGATCTTGTTCTGGATAATTCTCCTTGGATGGATGATAAATTAAGACAGCATCGAATTCCAAACCTTTTGTATACTCGACCGGAAGTACCATAACCCCACGTTCGAATTCCGCCGTCTCTAAGTTACTATCGGTTATTTCGATTTTCGTGCTCAGCTGTTTGCTAACCATTGCTGCTTCCTTTTCATCACGACAGACCACTGCGATTGTTTCATGTCCTTCTTTCTGCCAGCCAGCGATCGTATCAACCGTTTTTTGAAGCATGTCTTTCTCATCTTCACATGCTGTGATTCTTACTTCATTCCCATGTCGAATAATTGGCTCTACTGGATAAATAAAAAAACTGCCATGCCGTAAAATTTCGGTCGCAAAGTTCGAAATTTCAACCGTATTACGATAACTCTTTCTTAGTAATCCAAAGCTGTCATACGTACCAGTTAGTACGAGTTTCTTTAGTTCTTCCCAGTCATTTAGACCATACCCAAAATGAATGTTCTGAGATACATCTCCCATGATTGTATACGTACATCCTCGTAAGCAGTACATCAATACTCCATATGCCATCATTCCGAAATCTTGTGCTTCATCGATGATTACATGACTTGCTTCTCGAATCCCATCCGTTTCTTTAATACGCTTATATAAATAAGCTAATGCAGCAAGGTCATAGACATCATAAGTTTCGTCTTTGATTTCTATATGAGTTCCTTTACGACTTTGACATTCTAAAAAGTCATGATATAAGTCATAGATTGACCCTTTCCATACATCTTTGCCAAAATGAAAACTATATAATTTTGTCAGTTCTTTTTTCTCTTCTGCAGAATAAGAAACATTTCGACCCGATAGTTCGTTTTCCAATTTGGATAACAATAATTCATTTAATCCATTGATCTTAGATTGCATGGATAGCTGATGATTATCTTTGACATAAGCCTCGATTCTTTTTTCACTTAATAGCTGTACTTCATTCTTTTCAATGCATACTTCCTGCATCGGAATCATCTTTTTCTCATAACGATCACAGAATTCCTCCAGGTCATGAAACCAATCATAACTACCTTTAATAAAGGCTTGTCCGTCTTTTTGGTCCAGGGAACCAACTTTTTGAGTTTTCGGTTCCCAATCTTCATATAGCAGACGAATAAATAATTGCTCCATCGTCATCTGAGAAACTCCATAGACATCAAGATCTGGAAGTACGCTTGTAATGTAATTCAACAAAAT